>JBGTJW010000322.1:0-3751 GCA_041744955.1 Stenomitos sp.
GAAGCTAAATCGTTCGCGTCGTGGATTGATTAAAGGTGCTGCCCTGGCTGCAACCGGAATGGCATTGGGAACAGGACTATCGCCCTTGCAAAGCAAGCAAGCAACGGCACAGGCTCCCACTCAGCCCAATGCCCAGCCTCAACCTTCAAATACGCTTCCCTTAGCTGGGAAAGTCGCATTCGTCACTGGAGCGGCCCGAGGGATAGGACGGGCAATATCAGAAGTTTTTGCAATGAATGGTGCCGATGTTGCCATGCTCGATATTGCCGATCCCGCTCGTTTGAACTCCTCACCAGGTTATCGCGTGTCCAACATGGATGAGTTCAATGTAGCCGTGACTTCTGTTAAGCAATATGGCACGAAGGTTCTGCAAATTCAGGTAGATGTTCGAGATTTAGCCGCAATGCAGTCTGCGGCAAAACGCACGAACCGCGAACTGGGTGGAATTGATATTGTCGTTGCCAATGCGGGCTATGTGGCTTGGCACAGCTTTGAGGATGGCACCCCTCAACTCTGGCATGATGTCTTTGATGTCAATGTTCATGGTGTGTTCAATACGGCAAAAGCTGCCATTCCTTTTCTCAAGCAACGGGGTGGCGGACGAATCATCAATATGGCATCTGTGGGAGGCAGGGCTGGATTTGCTGGCAATGGTGCCTATACATCGACTAAATGGGCTGTGATTGGCATGACCAAGCAGGCTGCTCAAGAGTTGGGACAACACAACATCACAGTCAATGCGATCGCGCCGGGTGCAGTCAACACACCGATGTATCGCAGTGAAGGGCAAATGCGATCGATGGGTGTTTCCAGTCCAGAGGAACAGGACGCACTGATTAATCCAGTGAGTCCACTAGGTAATGCTGGAGCGATTGAGCCAGAGGATATTGCTCAAACAGCACTTTTCCTGGCAAGCGACGCAGCGAAAACAATTTCAGGAACAACGATCGATAACGCATTGGGCTTCAATGCGAGCTATACAGGGTGAGCCTCATTTCTTGAGTGTCGAGTCTAGTGAACTACTGCCTAACAATTGCGTTGCAGCGGCGGGCGAAAGATTTCGGTCTAATTTTAGAAGCTGTCTACCGCCGCTGAACGCAGCCGTTATGCTGCTTAAGCTGTCTGTAGAGATAGCGCTTCGAGGTTGCTTGTGGGTATTCAGAGTGAAATTACTAGAACTGTTTGTCTATTCTCCTAATCAAAGTAAAAGGGCAGAGTAGATTTGTTCAATCAATTGTTAGCAAAAGGGGTTCTGAATGACGACGAAGTATGATATGGAAAGTAGTGGGCAATCTGAGGAAAAGGAATCCCAGGAGATCTTGAAGTCTCGCGTGTTCAAGTTAAAACTGCGAGATCCCGTTGATGGAGGTACGTGGGACGAGACAAGCGTGTGGAGCTATGCTGCGTGGGGTAACTGGGAGGGGGATCGCTGGGGGTGGCCTGACGGTAATTACTTAGTCCCTTAATAGCCCTTTGTGATATGCCTTTCATGCTATCGCTTACCCTATAAGGAATTTGTGACGAGACTGAGTGGCAAGCTCGGCGGCAGTTTTCTCGGTGAGGTACGATAGAAACAAATTCTGGGAGGTTATGATTATGACTCCGCCATCCAACGGGCAGTTAGCTATTATCCGCACAGAGCGTGGACTGATAATTGCAGGCACTCGCATCACCCTTTATGATGTGATGGATTACGTAACTGCCCAGTACCCTCCTAAGTTTATTCGTTCTTTGTTTGACCTCACAGAAGAACAAATAAACGCTGCTCTGTCTTACATCGAGACTCATCGCGCCGAAGTTGAGGCAGAGTACCAGCTTGTTCTTAATCAAGCACAGGAACTTAGGCAATACTACGAAGAACAAAATCGTGAGCGCGTGGCTCGGATTGCAACTCTGCCACCACCACCAGGATTGGAAGCCGTTTGGGAAAAACTTCAAGCATCAAAGGCGCGGCATCAGCCCAAGCCATGAGGTTTTTAGTCGATCACAACCTCAAGGGACATGCACGAATCTTGCTTGGCAGTATTGCTAGCCAAGGTTGGCTTGATTCTGTTCCAATTCGCTTTGTTACGTTTGAAGAGGTGGGATTGTCAATTGATAGCAATGATAGAGTAGTCTGGAGGCTGGCTCAAGAGAATCAGATGATTTTGCTCACAGCTAATCGAAGTATGAAAGACGAGGATTCGCTGGAGCAAGTCATGCGTGAAGAAAGCACTTCAAATTCATTACCTGTGGTCACGATTGGCAATGCAGATCGAGTTTTGAATGATTCAAGTTATCGAGAGCGTTGTGTTGATCGTCTCGTTGAGATTGTTATTTACATTGGCAATTACATAGGTGCAAGACGAGTTTTCATTCCGTGAGGTCTTGAGCACTGAGCAATCGAAGTCGATTCGATAAGCGACGCAGCATAATGGGAACGTTAGACCTAAAAAAAACCAGTCTTCCACCACAAAACTAATTTCTATGCATATAATATATGTATGGAAGTCGAATGGGATCCTAACAAAGCCAACATTAATCTTAAAAAGCATGGTGTACGCTTCTCTGACGCCGAAGCTGTTTTGTTCGATCCGAATGCTCTTTCTTTTGAAGATGAAACTTCCAAAGGCGAACAACGATTTGTCGTGATTGGGATGGATCATCTCTGGCGTTTGCTGGTTGTGGTTTACACTGATCGAGGAAATCGTATTCGACTCATTTCAGCTCGTCCAGCCACTCGTTCTGAAAGACGTAACTATGAAAGCAGAATATGATTTTAGCCAAGCCAAACGGGGTGCTGTTATTCCACAAACAGGCAAAACCCGCATAACGATTTATATAGATGATGATGTGCTAGAAACATTTCGAGAGCGGGGTGACTCTGCTGGCAAAGGCTATCAAACTATGATGAACGAAGCTTTGCGGGAGTACCTTGACAAAGGGAAGCAGCCCTTGAACGAAGAAACATTACGCCGAATCATCCAAGAGGAGCTTAGCGCGGCCAAATAGTTGAGTCTCCAGCCTAGGATTGTTTCTTTGGTTTTTCTGCGTTGTCTAACAAGGGCTTGCGATGACTCAAAGGCTACCTGCCGCCGATGAACTCAATCGTCTATTTTCCTGATTCCCCTTTCCTGATTCCCCTCTACAACCGAGGGACTCTTGGTCAACGGCTCAACCCAAACTAGGCAAAGCAACTGACTGAGAGTCCCTGAGTTGTTAAATTGATTGGACGATCGCGTTAAACGCCGTTACTTATGAGAGGGAGTTGATCAAGTAGTCTAGAAGGCTGCGGAACTCAACTAGAGCCTGAGCCGACATATCACGAGGAGAGCAAGCGCGATCGCGAGTTTGACGGAAAGCTTCGACGTAGGGAGCAGTAGGCAGGTTGAGAGCGCGATACACTTCACGCTGTCCGGCGATTCCCCACTCATCGAGGGGGCCTGTGCCACCAGAGACTAAGCAGTAGTTGATCAGGCGCAGGTAGTGCTTGATGTCGCGCAGGCACTTGTCTTTTTTCTCTTGGGTTCCGCCTGCTTGCTCTGAATCGTTGAGGTAGGGGAATTTACTAAAGCAAGCATCATAAGCTTCTTTAGCAACTGCATCCATGCCGCTAGCAAGCTTTTCAGCCGCTTCTAAACGAGCAGACGCACGCTGTAAGCTGCCTTGGACGGACTCTAGGTCGGAGCTAGTGGGGAAGCGGCCTGCTGCATCAGCAGAACCAATCACTGTGGTGACAACCGATTTCATGATTTTGATATCTCCGTAGATA
>JBGTJW010000323.1:0-16222 GCA_041744955.1 Stenomitos sp.
CGCAGTGTTTACCAGCGATCGCCACTGTCTCAGTAAGCGGTGCTGACATCCGGTTTGCCACCACTGCCCGGTACACCGATTGATAGGTAATAGGACGTGGATTGTCGGACATCCCGCCATCAACGGTAACGTACGTCCGAAGGTTAGGGATTATTTTTTGTCCGCCGATCGTGTAAGCCGTGACGCAAGCAGACCCAATGAGCGATCGCCCTGGTTCACTTAAAAGCTTGGGTAGAGGAATATTCTGAGCGTTGCAGGCAGCGGCGATCGACTCGCTGACCACCTTCACCCATGCCTCAATGCTGGGCGGATCATCCGATTCGGTGTAGCGAATGCCCAACCCGCCACCGATGTCCAACTCCTGAATTGGCAGACCATAGTGCATTGCTTTACTCAGCCACTGCACCATCACAGCCCCCAGATCGTGATGAGGCTCTAGCTCAAAAATTTGGGAGCCAATATGAGCGTGTAGACCAATGCACCTGAGGCTGGGTTGCTGACTGATAAATTGAAAGACTTCATCTAGCTGATCCAGCCCAAACCCAAATTTGCTGTCGATGCTGCCCGTCCGAATGTAGTCATGAGTATGGCACTCAATCCCTGGTGTAAGACGGAGCATGGTGCGGATGGGGAGTAGGGAGTGGGGAGTGGGGAGTGGGGTGTGAGGTGAGTTTTGAGTTTTGAGTTTTGAGTTTTGAGTTAATTCTGCCTCCTGCCTCCTGCCTCCTGCCTCTTCTGCGATCGCTACCAGCGTTTTCAACTCATGCCAGTTGTCAACAACAATGGTGCAGCCTGCTTCAACTGCCAACAATAGCTCTGCACGCGCTTTGTTATTACCGTGCAAATAGAGCTTGGTCGGATCAACGCCTGCCTGTAGCGCTGTGTAGAGTTCGCCACCTGAAACAATATCAATTCCTAATCCTTCACTGGCAACGATCGCGCATACTGCCAGACAGTTCCAGGCTTTAGAGGCATACAACACTTGCGATGCGCCTGGATAATAGCGGATAAACGCATCCCGGTATTGACGGCACGCCGATCGCAGCGTTTCTTCGTCCAATATATAGAGAGGCGAACCAAACTTTTGCACCAGATCAACCACATCGCAACCACCAATCTCTAGATGATCGTGCTGATTTACGGTTGCCGTCAGCGGTAAAAGCTGTTGATTGGGCGACTTGCTAGACGATCGTGCGTCTAAGGTCTCTGCCGCCGCAGCCAAATATTGACGACCAGTAGCGTGCATGGCAGTAGCGTGAGTCGATCCCATTGCGTCATCCTTGATTGTTGGTTCAGTAACGTAAATTTATGTCGTAACCTCTAGTTTACAATTGCCTCTCGCGCATCCTCAGAAAATAACGCACTTTTGTGACTTTTCTTGCACTTCAACCACTCTCACTAGACTTACTGCCCGCTGCCGTAGCACTTGATCAACGCTGCTTCGGCGGACTGTGGACGTTAGACGGCTACCGTCGGGAGCTAGAGAGTCCTAATAGTGAACTGCTGGTTGTGGTTGAGAAGGCAGAGGGCAGAAGGCAGGAGGCAGAGGGGGCGAGGGAGCAAAAATATCTGGATTTGACACTCAAAACTCAAAACTCAAAACTCAAAACTCAAGACCTCCCCACTCCCCACTCCCCACTCCCCACTCCCCAGCTCGGACTCAGCTGCTACGGGGCACTTCTCGAAGAAGCGCATATTACGATGTTGGCGATCGATCCCGCCTATCAGCGGCAAGGCTTAGGGCAAGCATTGCTCTATGCTCTGATTGCGTCGGCTCACACGCGTGGGCTAAAAAGAGCGACTTTAGAGGTTAGAGTTTCTAATGCATCAGCGCTCTCGCTCTATCAAAAGTTTGATTTTCGTGAAGCAGGACGGCGGCGACGCTACTACCCAGACAATGGCGAGGATGCATTGGTGCTATGGCGAGGTGGACTGCAAACCCCTGAATTTTCTGAGCGTCTAAGAGACTGGCAGCAGCAGGTCTGTGAGCGTCTACACAAGGCTGGCTGGCAGTTGTACGCAGACGGCGATCGAGAATAGTGAACCAGTTGCATGATGAATTAGTGATGAAGAGATTAAGAAAGTCTGCTTGACTTACAGGTTCCTTTCCACTGACAATCACCCTTCAGAATCGTTTTATACAATGGCAAATCACTGTTGCAGGTACGGTGATCACTGATCTCCTGGCGGCGTTATTCAAGCTGTCGGCTAGATCGTCTATGATAGAATCAACTCTACCGGCAAGCAGCAGGTGACAGGAATACGCCATGTTTGAACGCTTCACAGAAAAAGCCATTAAGGTGATCATGCTTGCCCAGGAGGAAGCACGCCGCCTGGGACACAACTTTGTGGGTACTGAACAGATCCTCTTGGGTCTGATTGGAGAAGGGACCGGCGTCGCCGCCAAAGTGCTGAAATCCATGGGCGTTAATCTCAAAGACGCTCGGATTGAGGTAGAGAAGATCATCGGTCGAGGCTCTGGCTTCGTTGCCGTTGAGATTCCCTTTACGCCACGGGCAAAACGGGTTCTAGAGCTGTCTCTAGAAGAAGCCCGTCAGCTCGGTCATAACTATATTGGTACTGAACATTTGCTTCTCGGTCTGATCCGCGAAGGTGAAGGGGTAGCAGCTAGAGTCCTGGAAAATCTCGGTGTTGACCTCTCCAAGGTTCGCACTCAGGTCATCCGGATGCTAGGTGAAACTGCTGAAGTTACGTCTGGTGGTAGCCAGGGTCGCACCAAAACACCAACGCTGGATGAATTTGGCTCAAACCTGACCCAAATGGCAGCCGATGGTAAGTTAGACCCAGTTGTGGGTCGCCAAAAAGAAATTGAGCGGGTGATTCAAATTCTGGGTCGCCGTACGAAGAATAATCCCGTCCTTATCGGAGAACCGGGTGTTGGTAAGACCGCGATCGCTGAAGGTCTGGCTCAACGCATCGCCAATGACGACATTCCCGACATTCTAGAAGACAAGCGCGTCGTCACACTCGATATTGGTCTCCTAGTTGCAGGTACCAAATATCGGGGTGAATTTGAAGAACGCCTGAAGAAAATCATGGATGAGATCCGCTCTGCCGGAAACGTCATTCTGGTGATTGACGAAGTTCATACTCTGATTGGTGCTGGTGCGGCTGAAGGCGCGATCGATGCTGCCAACATTCTCAAACCAGCGCTGGCACGGGGCGAACTTCAATGCATCGGTGCTACAACCCTGGATGAGTACCGCAAGCACATTGAGCGTGATGCTGCCCTTGAGCGCCGTTTCCAACCTGTGATGGTTGGTGAGCCAAGCGTTGACGAAACGATCGAGATCCTTCGTGGTTTACGTGAACGGTATGAGCAACATCACAAGCTGAAGATCTCAGATTTAGCACTGGAAGCCGCAGCAAAGCTTTCAGACCGCTACATTTCAGACCGCTTCTTACCCGATAAGGCGATCGATCTGGTTGACGAAGCGGGTTCACGGGTGCGCCTGCTCAACTCGCAATTGCCGCCAGCCGCGAAAGAACTGGATAAAGAACTGCGTCAAGTCCTCAAAGACAAAGATGATGCGGTTCGTTCTCAGAACTTCGATAAAGCGGGTGAGCTGCGCGATCGCGAAATGGAGATCAAAGCTGAGATCCGAGCGATCGCTCAAACCAAGAAGAACGAATCGACTAGCGAAGATGCTTCTCCAATTGTGGATGAAGAGGACATTGCTCAAATCGTTGCTTCGTGGACAGGTGTTCCGGTCAACAAGCTGACGGAATCTGAGTCTGAGAAGCTGCTGCATATGGAAGACACCCTGCACCAGCGTTTGATTGGTCAGGAAGAAGCCGTCCGAGCTGTTTCTCGTGCGATTCGTCGGGCACGGGTGGGCTTGAAAAACCCCAATCGGCCGATCGCCAGTTTCATTTTCTCCGGTCCTACCGGGGTTGGTAAGACGGAATTAACCAAGGCGTTAGCCACCTATTTCTTCGGTTCTGAGGACGCGATGATCCGGCTGGATATGTCGGAATACATGGAGCGCCACACCGTTTCCAAGCTCATCGGTTCGCCTCCGGGCTACGTCGGTTACAACGAAGGCGGTCAGCTTACCGAAGCCGTTCGTCGTCGTCCTTATACCGTCGTTCTGTTCGATGAAATCGAGAAGGCACACCCTGATGTCTTCAATATGCTGCTGCAAATCCTGGAAGATGGTCGCCTGACCGATGCCAAGGGTCGCACGGTGGACTTTAAGAACACCTTGCTGATTATGACCTCCAACATTGGTTCTAAGGTGATTGAAAAAGGCGGTAGCGGTATCGGCTTTGAATTCTCCGAAGATGCCAGCGAGTCAACTTACAACCGGATTCGCTCTTTGGTCAACGAGGAATTGAAACAGTACTTCCGTCCTGAGTTCCTCAACCGTCTGGATGAAATCATTGTCTTCCGCCAGTTGTCGAAGGACGAGGTGAAAGAGATTGCTGTCATCATGCTCAACGAGGTCTTTGGTCGCTTGCGCGAACAGGGCATTACTCTGGAAGTCACCGATCGATTCAAAGATCGCCTGGTTGAGGAAGGCTACAACCCTAGCTATGGTGCCCGTCCTCTCCGTCGAGCCATTATGCGCTTGCTGGAAGATTCGCTAGCAGAGGAAATCCTCTCTAGCCGCATCAAGGATGGCGATACGGCTGTCGTTGATGTGGATACAGACGGTCAGGTCAAAGTGTTGCAAGGTGAAAAGCGCGAACTACTGCCCCAAGCAGTTGAGTAACCCGTTTTTAGCCTCATAATTTGAAAGCGGTAGAGAATGGTCATTCTCTACCGCTTTTATTTAGGTGATGCAGCCTAGCAATATATAGCCGTAGCCATACTGATGAGGACGGGTGCAGGGGTAGAACCCTTGACTGGGGGCGAAGCCCCCCCCTTTGATTCCAATGTCCTAAGCTCTGCGGCGATCGCTATACTATCCCTCCTCTCCAGCGTCCTCTCCTGGTAAGTATGGAATGAACCCTTTTTGGAATGCCTCTTCTTGAATTGCCCTTGGAGCCTGACGAACGTCGATGATGTACCCATTTACAGAAATCATCCAAGCCATTGGGTTTTGATCAATTAAGCTGGGACGCGACCAGTTTGGGTCCATCTGGTGCATATGCATTAAATCTCGAATCTGCTTTGATTTTCCCTGCCCTGTACTCTGACCGACACCAAACAACTGGTAAATGTCTGTTGCCTTCATGTGAGGGGTCTGGGAAGAGTCAAATAAGAAATTAACTGTGCCGATCGCATGAATAATCCCGCAAGCCCAGGTGTTTGGTTTTCCACGGGACAATGGTGAAGGACGTTTGCGACACAGAGCAGCCGTTAGATAGCGGCAGAGTTGAGCATATTCATCATTCAGATGTTCTTTGCAGAAGTGATTTGTAAGGCGGATAAGCTCCTCAAATTTTGTCCTCATGGACTCAGGAACATTTTCTGATTTGGTTGTTTTGGGCATAATCTTCCACTGACTATGACATTCGTGATCAAACAATGGTGGCTTAGCTAAATAGAGATAACCATAGGCTACAATATCCAAGCTAGTTCAGGTCGTCTGGGGGATCAGCCCAGATGAGGTCAGAATTGACCTGGGGAAAATTCGGTGATTTTGCCAATTGCAAGAAAGTCCGGTGCTGTGCCGCAACTGTGAAAAGAAAGGCTCAGGGCTAAAGGCTGAAGGCTAAAAAAATTGAGACAGATTTCTCACTTTTATCCTTCATCCCTTGTTCTTCATCCTTTCTAAAGCCAGGATGCCCGCCTGAAGCCAATTACAACATTACGCCTGCGACCCACAGGCAAAGGTTTACCATGCAAAGTTTAGATGTTTTGCGCCGATCGCCCACGGCGGATTATCTTGCTACGGTGATTCATTCTATTGCTCTGACTCCAACCATTAAAGCGATTCGATTGCAGTTAGACCGGAATGATTTTCAGTTTTTGCCAGGACAGTCAGTGTGGCCCAAGTTTGAACGAGACGGGCGCAAATTTAGCAAAATTTACTCGATCGCCTCTTCCCCATCCCACTGCCCTGAAGTAGAACTCTGTGTCTCTCGCGTCGGTTGGAGTTCTGCCTTTCTGCAAGATTTAGCGATCGGGCAAGTGCTACCGTTACGCGGTCCTTATGGGCTGATGACCCTTAGCGAACTGCCTCAACGCCCTCGCCTCTACATTACTGAAGGCTCAGGCATTGCACCGCTAAAAAGCCAGATCGACTGGCTGTACGAATGTGGCTATCGACACCCTGTGTGGCTGGTGCAAGCCAATCCAGAAACAACGGATCAGTTGCCCTATCAGCAGCACTGGCAGCAATTGCAACAAAGCTGGAAAAACTTTCACTATTGCGAGGCGATCGTCCAATGCCCAGAAGTCGTTCTGTCAGGACTGCGGCTCGATTTGGCAGACTTTGATATTGTTATCTGTGCGGTGGGCGATCGCTCTGATCAGCTTCAAACCTTTGTTCTTGCTCTTGGGGCACGGCTAGATCAACTGCGATCGGAAAAGTTTATTGCGTTCTAACCACTGCCCTTGCGAGCATAAGGAGTATCTGGACAGTAGACTAAAGACTCTGGGCTAGAGACTATGCCTCGACGAGAAGGGCTGTTGTTAAGTGTCTAGCGTCTACTGTCTGCTGTCTAAGCCACATCTTTATGACTTCTGAAAAAACCTCCGAACCACAGGCTTCTGTCATTGCAACCGCTGCCCCACCGCGTTGGCGAGCCTGGTGGGAAAACATTCAAATTCTCATCATTGCGCTGATTCTGGCACTGCTGATCCGGGTTTTTGTGGCAGAACCGCGTTTTATCCCCTCTGATTCCATGCTGCCAACATTGGAAGTTGGCGATCGCCTCATTGTCGAAAAACTTTCCTATCGCCTTCATCCCCCAGCCTTTGGCGAAATTGTTGTCTTTGATCCGCCACAGCAACTTCAAATTCAGGGCTACACCAAAGACCAGGCATTTATCAAACGCATTATTGGTCAGCCAGGACAAACCGTGCAGGTTAATAATGGCACCGTTTTTGTCAACCAGCAGCCCCTTCAAGAACCGTATATCTACGTTCCCCCCAACTACATCCTGCCGCCCGTCACTGTGCCCGACGGTGAGTTTTTTGTGATGGGCGACAATCGCAACAACAGCAACGATTCTCACGTTTGGGGCTTTTTGCCGCAGGAAAACATTATTGGTCGTGCCTGGTTTCGCTTTTACCCGTTTAAGCGTCTAGGGTTAGTGAAGCTGAAGGATCAGGAATGAGGTACTGATGCAATGCTGTGAACCTGGTGGTTTGAAGATTGCCCTCAACCGTTGGGTTGCTTGAAGCTAAAACTTAAGGTAATGCATTAGTTCTGAGACAACTTCACTAGACAGTGAGAGCCGTCGCTGGAGATGAATTAAATTGCGGTAGGGGCTGACTGCGCGATTGGCAACGATCGCCCGTGCCAGATAGGTATCCACAACGGGAATCCGGGTCAACATTTCGACCGTTGCCGTGTTTGCATTCACAGGCTTGATGGTAGCGACACTCGCAGCATCGTAATAGCAAAATTGGAGCACTGTTTCCAGTGGTTTGAGTCGTGGTACAGGCAGACTCAACACAGCAGCAATATCTTCAATGCAGTGCAACTGGACTCCTGATTGCGTCAACTCCACCAGCGATCGCGCCTGGTGAATCGAAATTCCTGGCAAGCGCAGCCAATCATCGATGCCTGCCTGATTCACATCAATCTTGACACCCAAACTGGCAGCTAGCACCAACTCTGCCACAGACTGAAAGCGGTAATAGGGATCGTTTAGGAGCTGCGATCGCAGCGGTTGACGGGGTTGAGCAGCCGTTGATAGCCAGTCAGGAAGTGGCATTGGGAATGTAAGAATGAAGGATGAAGGAAAAAAGTTTAAGTAACTGCTGATCTTGCTAACAACCAACCACTAAGCGATGCGATCGAGCAACTGACGGCGCTTTTGCTCAAATTCATATTCAGAAAGCAATCCATCGGCGCGGAGCTGATCGAGGTGGCGAACAGCGTCTGCCACTGCACCAATTTGGTCAGAGTCAACCACATCGGCACGCGACACAATGGTTGCTGTAGACGTAACGCCATCATTAAATTTCAGATCAAATTCATCGGCGTTTTGAGACAAATACCAAATGCCTTCGATCGCACTCGCAACCCTGGGAAGTGGCGTCATAGACAGCAAGAGATAGAAAATGCCCCAAAGTGGCTGACCCACATAAAACTTGTGCAGCCCTGCACCGATCGGCGAAACAGCTCCAGCAAATGCCAAGGCAGCCGCAATTTTACGATCCCTTAGTTTCTCTACCATCCCAACCCCACAATAGCCGTACTCAGACCTTACAATGGCAGAACAGTGGTGTGATGACCGTTCCTTGATAGCAGCGAAGCGATTCGCATCGCCCCCGGTGCCGTTACTTCTATCATATTGACTCTCCAGCGTTAATGACTGCAAAATTGCGTCTGCAATCGTCTGCCTGGGTTCAAACGGATGTGGGTCGTTACCGTCACTGCGATCGTTTGGTAGCAGGAAGATGAGGCAGCAAAAAGCGTTAAGGTCTTTCAAATCTATCCGGTTTAGCCCGTTACGGCAGAGTACAGTAGAGTAATCAGCCTTGCGATCGAAAAATATCTAGTCAGAATTGCTGAGTCTGCTTTGCGCCCGTCCTTCGTTGTGGTCAGCTTCAAGGTGATGAGCGGTCGCTTGCTACAAGTCAAGGCGGTAGGAACCCTATCCTAGATTGATTTTCAGCAGTTTGTTAGTCAGTGGTTTGTTATAGCTATTGCCACAGAACTTGGGACATTGGGAGCAAAGGGGTTGTGGGGGCTTCGCCCCAGCCAGGGGTTCTACCCCTGTACCCCGTCCTCACCAGTATGGCTACGGCTATAGAAAGTAGCTCGCTTCTATAACGTTGTTTCAAAAAAGCAGCTTTACACGGAAATTCCTCATAGAAGTAAAATAAAAGTTACAGTAGCTGGGCAATGTGCAGCTTCAGTTAACGCATCGCCTCTAAATTATTGCAGGCGTATTGTACGTATTTTTACGGTACAGACGGTATTAAAGTTTCCTCAGGTCACTTGAAGGGTTCCTTGGTTCATGTCACAGAGTGCGCTTCCCTCACAATGGCTAACTAATTTTTCTGATCCCTACGCCATTCTGGGGGTTTCAGTGGCGGCGGACGATCGTCGTGTCCTCAAGCGTTATCGGGCGATCGCAAAACTACTGCATCCCGATCGTTATACGCCTGAAGACACTACAACTAAAGAACTTGCCAGTCAGCTTTTTGCTCGGTTAGTCAACCCTGCGTACCAAAAGTTGAAACAAGAAAAAGGGCGTAAGGAAAATGCATCCCTTCTGCGACTACGAGCACGACAACTCTACCGCGATACCTCCCTCAACCCTCAGAGCAATCTGGCACGTCAACTCATACAACAGCCGATCAGCGAGGTTGATGTGTTCTATGAGCAAGCAATCACGCAACTTGCCGAGTCTCAATACGAACCCTTACAGCAGTTTGAATCACTGACACAGCAGCTTGGTGAACTCAATCTGGTTTATTCGCAGCTAAAAGTAGGCGAAACCCTGATTCGCGAGAAGCCTAGTGGACTGGTGCCCAGCCCGACGCAGCCAAAGGTTCCTATCTTTTCGCCGCCGCCAGAAGTTGCTCCCCCCACGTATTCTGAACGGCATTACCGTCGCGCCCAGGAATACATGAAGAAGAGCAACTGGAAGGCGGCAGAGCAAGAACTGCGGGATGCGATCAAAATTGAGGCAGGCAAAAGTGAATACCATGCACTGCTAGGGATTGCCTATCTACGGCAGAACCTGCAAAGTATGGCAAAGGTTTACCTGCGTCAGGCGCTGAAGCTCAATGCTGAAGAACCGTTGGCGCTCAAGTTTGCATCGCAGGTTGGCATTGAGGTTCCGGCTTCGGAGTCTAGACCGCAAAACGACAATACGCCCAAAAGTCAGCCAGCCAAACAACCTGACAAAAATGGTGGGCTATTTGGTTTATTTCGATCGAAAAAATGACACCAACAAGATGGCTTCCAGGAGTAGCGGCATTCAGCGATCGCTGTCAAAGCAGATTGCCATCGAACAATTATAGCGACGTTGTTTTGACTTGCCGTTCAGCATAACGACGCATACCAAACGCAAGAGCGCTAAGAAACAAAACACCGATTGCGCCAGCAAGGGGATTGCGATCGAAGCCCGTTAACCATTCAGGCACTTGCGGAGCATAGTTAACCAGTTTACCAACATTAACAACGTAATAGCCCCAGACCAACCCTGCATGTAACCCCATCGGCAAACCCAAGCGTCCTCGAGAAATGTTTGCAGGCAGGTTGTGTTGCAGCGCAGGCTGCCCGTTGGAGGACAATATACCAGCAACGTCACCACACGATCGCTTTGCCAGCACCAGCGTTAGCCCTAGCAGCAATAGTGCCGGAAACTGGGGGCTCATCCCATGTACCAGCGCAAAAATAGTTGCATTGACCCAAAGGACAACCTGCGGGCGATAGTCACGCTGAAGTTCATCTAGCAGCCAGCCACGAAAGAACAACTCTTCGGCGAAACCAATCCCTAGAGAAACCAGCAAGCCTTCTAGCGTTACCTGCCAAAACACGATCGATGGAGGCTGCCAGATCACCCAGCCCAAAATCCCCTGGACTGCAAACAAAGCGAAGAGACTGGCAATACCAAGCGCTAGACCAACTAGCACCTCAAGCCCCATCCGGTAAGAAAACTCCAGCCCGTAGCGACGCAACAAGTCAGGCTGACGGTAAACCCGTTGCCCCCAAACGCTCACCAAAAAAAGGAACTCGGCGTAGAGGACAACCAGCGTCACAATGCTGACCGTGTTGCTATCCTCAATCACCTGATACAGTGGAACCGCGATCGGCACCCACAGCAGCAATAAGACGACCAGAAATATCCCAATCCTGATGGGAGCCGGAGCACGTACCAACGTGGGTAAGGTCAGCTTCAAAATGCTCTCAATGCTTACTCGTCTGGCTCGATCGTGCTGCTTAAGCCGTGGCTATTCAGCGTTTCACTATAAAACTCTGCGTGTTCTTGAGCGCAAGTAATGACCAAAGCCATCCCATTCGTGTGCGCTTCCATCATGATGTCAACTGCTTGGGGCTGGGTCAAACTAGACACTGTTGTCATCAACGTCTGCACTACATACTCCATAGAGTTGTAGTCATCATTGTGAAGCAATACGCGGTAACGGGGCGCAAGCTTGCGAACCGTTGAACGCTGTTCAATGGTTTCGACAGACACGTTTCTATCCTCTCATTAACAAAGTTAACAACAATTTGAATCCGGTCAGTCAACTTGATGACAGTTGCAACCTTGACTCCATGTTTAAAGACGGCAGTGCCATTAGCCAAACTCTAACGCACCTTAAAGCCAGTATTAAATAGCTGTGCTTTGCTAATTTGAACCAAAGCACAGAGATCATGCTGACGTTACTTAACTTCACTTATAACACTCAATGGCAGCTTTCGGCATCCGTCCCTGAGACAAGCGGCTTGACCCAACGCAAAATCCTTTGACCGAAACATATAGAGCCTGCACACTTAGAGACTCTAGAGATAGTGCTGCTTTCAGTATTATGGCGGCGGCGAGAGAGGCACCCGACCGTCTAAGATCAAGGTAAATTAAACACTTACCCTATGGGTTTTCCTTTGAATCACGGGTCTGGCAGTCCTGCGGTTCCCTGTTTTCAACCGTCCCAGATTGTTGGACTGGAACACGAAACTAGTTGTCTTTATGCCGAAGTGGTGCAGGTGATCGACAGTCGCCAGAGCTGTTGGGTACGTCCTCTGATGTTGGTATTTTGGTCGGAGGCAATTCACAGGCAGCATAGTCCGTTGGCAACAATGGCAGCACGCTATGACTTGCGCCATGACTCTGATTTACTTTTACCACTGACATTGTTTCGAGTGGCACTGGATGTAGAAGTGCTACCGTGGCTGGCTGACCTTTACACAGACGATCGCGACGGAGCCGACCCCGAGAAAAAGGCAAACGGACACCAGCTATTCAAAGCGTTTATTCAGCAAGTTTGGCAGGCTCATCCAGAAGTGTTTCAAGCCCCCTCACGGCTGAAGAAGCTTTAATTTTTAGCCGATCGCCTCACAATTAATACCCAGTCAGTCGCCTTTCTTACAAGTAGGCAGGGGCTTTGCCTTTAGGTAGAAGATTTTAACCCCTCCAATCACAAAAATATCCTTAGTTTATTAACGTCCAAAGGCTGATCAAGCCTTTGATCAGCCTTTGGACGTTACTTGCACCTGTTTAAACTAACAGGTCATTTCAACAAATTTCTGTCAGCGTTGAGCGTTGTTCAGCCCAGCCCTGCCAATACTGCTAAACCTAGAAACTTTGTAGCAGAGTACACAAGTAGTATCAGAGCGTGCTTCTAAGCTGCACATCAGCAGGCAGTTAACACTGTCGGTTGAAAAGTACTGGTTTTAAGGAGGAGTCAGAAGTCAAAAGTGATGATGGTTGAGTTTTCAATGATCGAGCTTTCGACTTCTGTTTTTTAGATCCTGCTGTCTTTTCCTCATTCCAGTCATGGAGTTGCATGATGAAGCTGCCGCGATCGTAAAGAAGTAAGGATTCATTTGTTGTCGATGTTGGCATACTTTCAGCCTTAAGGAATCAGACTGCGAGGCAATACATCTAGCCAATTTTGGTTGTTTAAGCGAGAAAAAGCGTTGGCTTTTTGATTGCCTTAGCAATTTTAGCTGGCACTCAGAGCTACCATCTATTAACTTTTTAGTAAGGATAAAACGATGCCAGAAGTAACCACCCCTGCTCATCAAGTTGGCGATTTCTTTGTTGATTACGAAGAGAAAGTCTTTGAAGATGTCAAAGCCGATCCAGGCGAAAAAGCGTTAGTGACGTTCCATACAGTTGCCTTTGAAGGGTCGATCGGGTTAGTCAACCTCCTGCAAGCCCTACGCCTGTTACGGAAAGGTTTTGAAACCGCTGTCTTGCTCTATGGTCCTGGTGTAACGCTGGGTGTGCAGCGCGGCTTCCCAAAAATTGGTGATGCAGCGTTTCCGGGACACCAGAACTTCAACGATCAACTCAGCAAATTTATGACGGAAGGCGGCAAAGTTTATGCCTGCCGTTTTGCGCTTCAAGCGCTGTATGGTCATGGCGAACCTTCCCTGATTCCCGGCATTCGCCCCATTAGCCCCCTGGATGTGCTGGACATCATCTTGCTGCATCGCAAGGACAACGCCTTCATTCTCGACACATGGACAGTTTAGGAAGTTTTGAGTGATGAGTTTTGAGTTTTGAGTTGGACAAAAAGCTCGACTTAAAACTCACAACTTAGAACCATTAACTTGTTAGGAGGCGTTGTGGATGATTCCCGCGTAGTGAGAGCGGCAGCAGTACAGATCAGTCCGGTGCTGTTTAGCCGCGATGGGACGACAGAAAAGGTGTTGCAAGCGATCGCCAGTGCTGCTAAAGAGGGCGCACAGTTGGTCGTCTTCCCTGAAACGTTTGTGCCGTACTACCCCTATTTCTCCTTCGTGCAGCCACCCGTGCTCATGGGCAAGGAGCATATGCGACTGTATGAAGAGGCTGTCGAAATTCCGGGTGCTGTGACGGATGCGGTGAGCCGGGTAGCCCGTTCCTATGAAATTGTCGTTGTTTTGGGGGTCAATGAGCGCGATCGCGGCTCCCTGTACAACACGCAACTCATTTTTGATGCCGATGGTTCACTGCTGCTAAAGCGGCGCAAAATCACCCCCACGTACCATGAGCGCATGGTTTGGGGGCAGGGCGACGGTGCAGGTTTAACCGTTCAGGATACAGCCGTGGGCAAAGTGGGTGCTTTGGCGTGTTGGGAGCACTACAACCCGCTGGCTCGGTTTGCCCTCATGGCGCAGCATGAGCAGATTCACTGTGCCCAGTTCCCCGGTTCGATGGTGGGTCAAATTTTTGCTGACCAGATAGAGGTGACGATCCGCCATCATGCCCTAGAGGCAGGCTGTTTTGTCGTGAACGCGACGGGCTGGCTATCACCAGAGCAAGTGGGGCAAATCACCGCTGACGAGACGCTTCAAAAAGTGTTGAGTGGTGGCTGTCACACAGCCATTATTAGTCCAGAAGGCACCCATCTCTGTCCACCAATTACCGAGGGCGAGGGCATGGCGATCGCCGATTTAGACTTTTCGCTCATCACCAAACGGAAGCGCATGATGGATTGCGTCGGTCATTACGCACGCCCTGACGTACTGCAACTGCGGCTGAATCCCAGCCAGTGGGCAGTCGTGAGTGGCTGGCAGGATGAGAACACCCAACAGCCAGCGGCAACACCTCCTCTCAACATCCCCCAACCTGAATTTCTCACCCTGGAACCATAGGCGGTTTAGCGGTCAGTGGTCAGCGATCAGTTTTTTAGCTTTTAGCCTTTCGCCCTTAGCCTTTAGCCCTTAACCTTTCCCCCCACTCCCCACTCCCTGACCAATGAACAAACAGCAGTTAATTGCAGACCTCCAGAGCAATGGGTTGAGGTTAGGAGAAGAAACTGGCGCGGCTGGACGCAAGGGTGGTGCGGGACCCTCTGATCACAAAGCCGTTACGGTTGAAGGTACAACGGTCATGGTGCCGATATATACGGGCACGGCAGCACGATCGCCCTACACGGCAACCCTTGATACAGCCACAGAAGAAATCATGCTGCATTGTCATGATGAAGCGATCGCACCGATCGCCTTTCCGCAGACACCGAAGTTTTACAACCTGACTACAGCCGATGGCATTCCTTACTGGAAAATTGCCTTGCTGCATAGTCAGGATGTGCTGGCAACCACGGTGCTGCAAACCTGTATGCGCTACAGCGATGCCGCTACTTCCTGTCAGTTCTGCGCGATCGGACAGTCCTTAGAGGCAGGTCGGACGATCGCCCGTAAAACGCCTGCCCAGTTAGCAGAAGTAGCAGAAGCCGCCGTGCGACTGGACGGAGTAAAACACATGGTCATGACCAGCGGCACGCCAAACACGAGCGATCGGGGTGCTGCCTATTTAACTGAGTGCGCCCGATCGATCAAGCATCGGATTAATTTGCCAATACAGGCACAGTGCGAACCGCCAGACGACTTCATCTGGTTTGAGCGACTGAAGTCTGCTGGCGTTGACACGCTGGGTATGCATTTAGAAGCTGTCGATTCACAGGTGCGTGCCCGCATCATGCCTGGAAAAGCAACGGTGCCCGTAGCGTATTACTACGAAGCCTTTGCCGCCGCAGTACAGGTCTTTGGTTGGGGACAAGTCAGCACGTATCTGCTGGCAGGGCTGGGTGACGATTTGCCAACGCTACTGGCAGCCTGTGAGCGCTTAGTGGCGATCGGGGTTTATCCCTTTGTTGTGCCGTTTGTCCCCATTAGTGGCACCCCGTTGGCAACCCATGCACCACCGACCAGCGCCTTTATGCTGCCCCTTTATCGTCAGGTGGGTGCAATGCTCAAGCGCGCGGGTCTGTCTTCTAATGACATCAAAGCAGGCTGTGCTAAGTGCGGTGCCTGTTCAGCTCTTTCGACGTTTGAAGAAGTTAGTTGTTAGTTGTAAAGCCCCACGGGCATACCAGAAAGGTTGTTTAAGACAGTAAGCAGTACGGAATAGAGACGCAAGCTATTCAAAACTCAAAACTCAAAACTCAAAACTCATACCCCCCTCCTCATGTCTACGCCTTCTTACTGCTTCAAACTGGCAACCGCACCGTCCGAAGTGAGCGGTTATTTCGCCTTGCGGCACTCGATTTTTGTGAATGAGCAGCAGTTGTTTCAGGGCTGTGATGTGGATGCGATGGATGCGATCGCGTACCCGATTATTGCGCTGGCAGCAGAACCCGTAGAGAGGCAGAGGTGCAGCGATGCCGATCGACTTGTTTTACCGCTCACACATCATCCTGTACTCTCAACGCATCAGGCTTACCCCACACATCATTCGCCGATGCTGGGTGTTGTAAGAATCTATGAGCCAGAACCGGGCTTGTGGTATGGCGGCAGGCTCGGTGTCCATGAGGAGTATCGTCGTGCCGCTCGGATTGGTAAGGGGTTGATCTATAAGGCTGTGACCACTGCAAATACGTGGGGTTGCGATCGCTTTCTTGCCACAGTACAGCTTCAAAACGTCCGGTTCTTTCAGCGGCAGCACTGGCACTCTCTCGAAGAATTAACCATTC
>JBGTJW010000324.1:0-4050 GCA_041744955.1 Stenomitos sp.
CGAAGCGGCATTTGATGTCCGGATTGAGATGATGGCAGCGTTGGAGCGGATTGAGGGCGGTGGTAAGACGCAACTGCCGATGTGGTTGCGTCTTACCCAGGGTGGCGGTGGTATCACCAGTCCTGCTGAGTGAGTGGGCAATCGTGTCCAGCAAGTTTGAACAAGAGGCAATTCAAAGAGTGCTGTGGGATTGCCCTGTGAAATCCGCCAATTTCTATATTCCGGTTAATCATCATTATCTGGAATATGACAATCCTCAGACAACTATAGAGCTTGAGCATGGGGCGAAAGACTATAATGCTTTCATGCTGTCTGTTTGAGAGACTTGCCATGCCGTCGCCCTTCCCTGGAATAGACCCTTATCTTGAAGGATATCTGTGGCCAGATGTCCACAACGCATTAGCTACTAAGATTCGGCAGCAACTCGCGCCCAAAATTCAACCGAACTACACGGTGCGCTTAGAGATCTATCTGATGCAAGATACCGCGCCCGAAAGTGAGATTGGCATTCTCTACCCCGATGTGGAAGTGCTCCGTCAGAAGTCAGGTTCACCCGCTTCATCTCGTTCAACCTTACCAACGGAGAGGAGCAGTCTCCTAGTGACTCCGGCTCCCCTCACTTTGCTAATCATGCCGCCAATTGAGGTCAAAATTGTCAGTGTTGAGATTTGTGATCGCTTCAGTAATACGCTGGTGGCGAGCCTTGAAATCCTTTTACCTGCGAATAAGCGAGAGCTAGGCATCACTCCTTACCGTCAGAAGCGGCAGCGGCTTTATGACTCCAATGTGCATCTGATTGAGATTGATTTGCTGCGGCGCGGTACTCGTCCGTTTGCCCACCCCCGACTGCCAACAGTGCCTTACCTGATCACACTGACCCGTGCCCAAGCACATGAAGTAGAGGTGTGGCCCATCGCGCTCCAAGATTCACTGCCAGTCATTCCGGTGCCGCTGCGAACGCCAGACAAAGACGCGCCATTAGATTTGGCGGTTGCGTTGCGTGACATTTATGATGAGGCGTTCTACAACTTGTCGATCGACTACCGTGAACTTCCGCCTCAACCGACATTTTGTCGATCGACAACAGAACAAGATTTAGCCTGGATGAATGCCCTCCTTGCACCGTTGAGAACGGAGGTATAGTGGCTAAAAGAGCCTTACCGGAAAAGTGTCGTAAGTGTGCCATGCTGTCAGCAGAACAGGCGCAGACGTTGCATGGAGTAGAAGGGGATGGGTGCTGGAATCCAGCGGTGTGCTATAGCCGCAGGTCTTATACACGGAACCGCGATCGCATTAATCAAACCCGCAGTCGCAAGCGAAAAGAAGAGGAACTGGAACAAATTCCAGTCCAGTTTGAGCCATTGAGTCAGTTAATGTTTGGAGTGTTGGTGGTGTACCGCAAAGCGGGAGTGGACACCCCAGTTCATGCCATTGGAGCGGAGATCTGGCAGGGGCAGGAGAAGGTGGCAATCGTGCCTCCGGCTCATTGTGCGGGGTTGGTGCCGAGTCAGGTGCACCAGTACGTGGGCAAGATGCTAAGTGTGCTGGAGAAACGCTACGGCATCAAGAAGTTTGCGAGTCAGACGCAGCTTGACCCCCAGTTGTGTGGATTACGTCCCTGTCCGTCACATGGGTGAGGCAAAGAAGTTGAGGCAGATTGAGCAATTAGAATTACCGCTGTGGGAGGTGCTCAAGGAAGCGACGATCGCTCCCGATGAAGCCGATTTCGCTTACCTGCTGAAGGCGTTAGATGCAGCACTACCGGACCTAGATACTGTGGGGCAGTTGCAAGTAGGGGCAGAGGCGATCGCCCAGATTGCTCAACTCTTCTGCGATCGCTCCACGTTGGTATTTGAGGAGTTGGAGGCAAACAACAGTGATGAAGGACCATTGATGCCAACCGATGCATTCGATCGCTACGTGCGCCAAACAATGGAAGTGGATCTGGAGCAGTTCATTGAACCGTTGACGAGCCTGCCCAAGAAAGTTCCAGAGCGGCAGGAGACGGCAGATGGAGGTTCGGTAGTCGGGGAATTGGATCGAGCGGCAGTGTTACAAGTGTTAGACGAGCAGATGCGCCAAGAGCCGGAGCTAACGGAGGCAGAGATTTTCAATCGGGCATTAGCATTGGCGCACGATGAAGATGTGTCAGCTTGGGCAGGAGTGATCGTAACCTGGATGCGGCAGCATCGCTCGTCATTGCCTCTGATGGAACTTGCGCAAGCGGTGCAGATGCCGTTGCTGACCGTATGGCTAGGGGTGCTACTCGGTGACGGATTTGTCGTCGAACAGCGCGGGCGGTTTTATGACTTATCGAGTGTGTGGATTTCAATGTCCTAACGAAACAGCCTATCCTGCGGGTGCTTGAGCATTTGTTGGCGATCGCGTCGTTCAGCTTGGCTCACGCTCTAAACTGTAATGGGTAATACCAATTCTTCAAGAGTGGGCTACAGATGGTATAAAGTAGCTGTCGGGTTCAAGCAGCAGACATGGCAGGTGTTTACAAACTAGAGATCAACGAAACAGAAGCCGACCTGAAGCAATTACTGAGAACGCAAAAGACTGCTTCTGACAAAGAACGCATCCAACTGCTCTATTTGCTCAAAACGGCGCAAGCCACAACCATTCAAACTGCTGCTGCCCTGCTCGGTCGTCACCGGGTCACGGTGCAGGAGTGGTTACGCTTGTACCGCAGTGGCGGTCTCGAAGCAATGCTCAAGCACAAACCCCGCAGTGGGCGACGGCAGAGCATTCCTCAATGGGCACAAGAGGCGCTCAACCAACGCTTACACCAACCCGAAGGCTTCGAGAGCTATGGCGAGATCTGCCAGTGGTTAGAGAGTCAACTCGGTATCAGTGCCCCTTACAAAACCGTGCATCAGTTAGTGCATTACCGACTCAAAGCCTCGCCCAAAGCCGCTCGTCCGGTGAGTGCGGCGAGCGCCGAGGAGCGAGTCGAGGCATATAAAAAAACTTCCTGAGAATCTAGCGATGCTGGCCTGGTATGCCATTGCGGTCTTGGGACTGAGTGGGCAAGTGCGCTTCTTTTGCCAGGATGAAACGCGTATCGGACTTAAGACTATCAGTGGGCGCAAGATCACCGCAAAAGGAGTCAAGCCCAAAGGCAAAGTGCAGTGGCAGTTCAAGGCAACATACTTGTATGGCGTGGTGGAACCCGTCACTGGCGAACACTTCTTCTACGAGTTCACTCACCTCAACAGCGATTGCTTCCAGGTGTTTTTGAATTTAGTGAGTGAGCAGTACAAGGACTGTATTCTCATCCTACAACTCGATCAAGCAGGGGCACACAGAGCCAAACGCTTGAAGATTCCGGTCAACATCATCTTGATGTTTCAGCCAGCGCACGCACCAGAGACCAACCCGATTGAGCGAGTGTGGCAGCATTTCAAGTTAGGGCTGAGATGGAACTTGCCGAAAGACCTTAATGAGTTGCGGTTGCTGATGCGGGCAAGGTTAGAAGCGATGACCCAAGCGGTCATTGTTTCGCTTGTGGGTTGGAACTCTATTCTGAAAGCGCTATCTGTAGCCGGTATCTAAAGAATTGGTATAATGCCAGTCAGACGGTTGCTTAAAGTAGGAGGAAAAATGCTGGAACTATCGATGAATCAACCTCCTGAACAGATTGCTCAACTCCAAGAACAGCTTGCAAAGTTGAAGCAAGAGAAGATTAAGTTGCGATCGCAGCTTGAAGCCTGTTAGGCGGAGCAGCGATCATCGTCGGCTGAGAACTTGCAGCGAGTTGAGACTGCCCGTGAACAAGAACAAGCCTTACAAGAATGAGCCGCAGAATTGGAGAGTGCAAATGATGCTTTGCGCCGTTCTGCACGAAACATTACACAGAATTCAAGCATCGAGGACATTTTGCCATTATTTCTGCGTGAGGCGATCGCGGCAGCGGCGTCGCTGATGAAGAAGGGGACAGCGAGGGCCGTGATTGCGAATAGTGTTTTCATGGCAGTTCCTCCTTGAGGGAAGGGTTGTTTAATGTGGTTATGAAGCTGCTTCGACCTTTGCACTAACCCCTGGACT
>JBGTJW010000325.1:0-20635 GCA_041744955.1 Stenomitos sp.
CCTTTTGCCTTTTGCCATACCAGATCATGCACCTGGATGTGGGTCAGGTCGCGAACATTAATTGCCCTGCTTTTGCTTGGGGCGACCAAATTTGCTCTAGCTTCGTCAAAACGGGACTGGAAAGCGCGATTTTATAGAAAATTTTAAGAAGTGTCCTTCTTTACATTGTGTACGGGACTGATAACAGTTAGCATAGGTTCAGCGATACCTCTAGTGGGCATCGATGTCGCATTTTGTGAATTTCATGGACTCTAGTCCATCCCCTTACAGTAATATCCTCCTCTGACCTGGCGAGTCTTTGTCTCCCAGCGCGGGGGAGACTTAGGAGACGTTATGCTAACCCAGGAAGGTCGTACTTCACTGTCGGATATTGCCGACTTGAATCGTTTGAAGCTGGAGCTAAATCAGCTTCAGCCAGTGGATATTGGGGATTATATCGAGGATTTGCCGCCGGAACAGCGTGCGATCGCCTTTCGTTTGTTGAACAAAGGTCAGGCAACGGAGGTATTCGAGTACCTGGATCATGATGTCCGGGAGGAACTAATTGGCTACCTGCACGACGTACAGGTCTGTCAGTTAGTTGAAGCGATGCGACCGGACGATCGCGCGGAGTTGTTTGACGAACTACCTGCGGGTGTCGTTAGACGGTTGATCCAGCAGCTTAGCCCTGTAGAACGGCAAGCGACTGCTACTATTTTGGGCTACCCAGAAGGCACGGCTGGACGGGTCATGACAACAGAGTACGTGCGGCTGCGGCAGGGGCTAACAGTCGAACAGGCTCTAAGCAAGATTCGCCTCAATGACCAGGATAAAGAAACGGTTTACTACGCCTATGTCACGGATGACAACCGTAAGTTAGTACAGGTCGTATCACTGCGACAATTGCTTTTCTCGCTTCCAGCCGCGTTGATTGGCGATATTGCGAGCGATCGCGTCCTTAAAGTCCGTACGGACACCCCCCAAGAAGAAGTGGCGCAACTCATGAAGCGCTATGACCTCCTCGCGCTTCCTGTCGTGGATCGCGAAGATCGACTGGTTGGCATCATCACGATCGATGATGTGATCGACATTTTGGAAGAAGAAGCGACCGAAGATATTCAACGGTTAGCGGGGGTTGGCAGCGGTGATGAATCATCCCTCTCCCGCCCGTTAGAGAAGCTGCGGAATCGACTGCCCTGGCTATTGGGCATTATGGCGCTGTATATTGGTGCCTCCAGCGCGATCGCGCCTTTTCAGGAAACGATCGCCATGGTGCCTGTCTTGGCAGTAATCATGCCGCTGTTTTCCAACACAGGCGGTACAGTTGGCATTCAGGCATTGACGGTGACCATTCGATCGCTGGGTGTTGGTGAAGTCACGCCTCACGACACACTCAAAATTTTACGCAAAGAACTACTGGCAGGGGTGGGAGCCGCCTTTGCGTTAGGAACGACGATGGTGCTACTGGCATTAATCTGGACACCGCCACAAGAGCGCTGGGTTGCACTGGTTGCAGGCTTTGTCATGGCAATCAATACGCTGGTTGCGGTCACGCTGGGAACTCTGTTACCCATGGCAATGAAGCGGCTTAAGCTTGACCCGGCGCTGGTCAGTGGACCCCTTGTAACCACGATGCTAGATACGATCGGGTTTATCCTGTTCTTGACGCTGATCACAATTTCGTTGCGCGTTGTTTCACCCTAGCCTGGTGGAGCTGTGGTACTACTCATCCCACGCCAGGAGACTTCCTGAAGTGGGATGGCGAGCATCAATCAAAGCCTGCTCACATCGGTGCAAAAGTGGAGGCTATGAGTGGGTGCTATTTTTGTCAGTGGGTCGGACGATCGTCGGATTACGAGCTTGCAAAGCCTTTAAGCTGAGAGTGGTAAAACGATCGCAAAGGTACTGCCTTCGCCCGGTTTCGACCGCACTGTAATGCTCCCACCCATACCTTCTACCAGTGTTTTGACGATGGCTAACCCTAAGCCATGACCACCTGTGCAGCGCGATCGTGCTTCATCGACCCGATAAAAACGCTCAAAGATGCGGCTTTGATCCTGGAGGGAAATGCCAACACCGTGATCGCTGACCCGAATGATGGCGTGTTGTTCAGTGCGTTCTAGCGTCAACGTAATCGGTTGGTCAACGTTGGAATATTTCACGGCATTGTCAATCAGATTAATGAGAACCTGTTTCAAGCGATCGCGATCGGCAATTGCTTCGGTCTTTGCCGTCGCTCTCACAGTAATCGTGCGATTGCTAACTTTTTCTGCCATGTCTGCCACTTCCATCGCAAGATCGTTCAGCGCGACGGCTTCAAGGCGGTAATGCGTGTAGCCACTATCGGCGCGTGCCAGATCGAGTAAATCTTGGAGTAAACGCACGGTGCGATCGGCTTCTGAAGCAGCGGTTTCCAAGGCTTCTTTCTGGTAGTCGTTGAGGTTTGTGCTGCGACGCAATAAGCTTTGCAGGTAGCCCAACACCACGGTTAAAGGCGTTCGCAGTTCGTGGGACACATGGCTAACGAACTGTCGCTGTTGTTCCCAGGCATCGGAGAGCCGCGACAGCATCATGTTGAAGGTTTGCGCTAGTGCTTTGACTTCGCTGGGGGCGTGGGTTAGCTGTAGCTTGGCTTCACTCAAGCCATCCGCAGAAATTGCGCCTGCCATCTGGCTCATATCCTGCAATGGTCGCAGCGATCGCCGAATGCGAAAGGCGATCGCACCCATTGACCCTACTGTTACCAACAGACATACGATCGTCAAGCCCCGGATGGCTGCTAGCAACTGACGCTGATCCTCCGTCACATCTTGCGCCATGTAAACATTGCCAAGCAGCGCCCCTTTCACAAGCACCTTACCTTCGTGCAAGATCAAGTAGCGATCGCGCACCTCATAAACTTTAGGTTTAAGCGGCATTTCAGCGATCGACATCAGCTCTGCTGTAGCGGCGAGGGATGTACTCAAACCTGAAGACTGTGCCAGCACGTTGCCACCGTCACCTTTCACCCAGATCAGTAACCCAGGCACCGTGACATTGTTGATTGTCTTTTGCAAGCCCACTTCAACAGGCAGCATTTCGCTGTAAAGCTCGACATCATGCGAAAAGCGAGTGGCAATGTACTCCACAGTTTGCGTATGCGACGTAATGAGAATTTGCTGCATCTTCCAACTTGTCCACGCAGCGACACTGCCCAAACCCACCACAAAAAGCGCTGCGATTTCTACTGTCAACCGAAACTGGAGCGATGATGAATCAAAATGCCCTTGCCAATGCGGACGGATGACCCCTTGAAGCTGGCGGATGAGTGGCATAGGGTTAAACACTTATTGTTGATGCGAGTGACCAGAAGACGCGATCGCGCCGTCGATCGCCGAGTCTATGAAATGGAAGTACATCGATCTCGCTTTCAACTAGCAGTCAATACAACAATTTTAAACAAGTGTGCTGATAACAAGATGATGTAACGCCCGTAAGAGCATAAGTTTTTGCTGAGAAAGGCACAAGAATGCTGTCTCTCCACCCTCTTTCGCAAATCTCGTTACCATTGACTTTTACCCATTCTTGTCAGGTTAGCAGCAGGCAAGTCTTTTGAAGTTCATAGCGTTGGGTTTTAAGTGTTGCACGATCGATGTCCTGGCTTATGTAAACCGTCACTAACAACTAATTACTCTCTTGTCTATGCAAAGTTTTCAGCTTAACGAACGTGCTTCTACGGTGCCGCCAATGCTTTCCTACGATCGTGAGGATTGGCAAAAGGGCTATCTCTCTCTCAAAGAAGAATTTGACTACTGGATTGAGGATATTGAGGGCGAAATTCCGCCAGAGCTACATGGCACGTTGTTCCGTAATGGTCCAGGGCTGCTAGATATTAATGGTCAGATGATTCACCATCCCTTTGATGGAGACGGCATGATCTGCGCGATCGCCTTTGATCATGGTCGTGCTCATTTTCGCAATCGCTTTGTGCGATCGGAGGGCTATCTTGCCGAGCAAGCCGCAGGGCGCATTCTCTACAGAGGTGTCTTTGGCACCCAAAAACCCGGCGGTTGGTTGGCAAATGCCTTTGATTTTCGGCTGAAAAATATTGCCAATACCAATATTCTCTACTGGGGTGACAAACTGCTGGCACTGTGGGAAGCTGCGGAACCCCATCGCCTTGACCCCGCCACGCTGGAAACAATCGGACTCGATCGCCTGGACGGGGTGCTAAAACCAGGTGATGCGTTTGCCGCCCATCCGTGGATTGACCCTGCGTGCAACCAGGATGATGGCGCTCCGTGCCTCGTCAATTTTTCGATCAAACCGGGTTTATCCTCAACCATCACGCTGTTTGAGTTTGATCCCGCGGGTACGCTGTTGCGGAAACACGCCCATTCTGTCCCTGGCTTTGCTTTTATCCACGATTTTGCGATTACGCCAGATTACGCCATCTTTTTTCAAAACCCCGTTAGTTTTAACCCACTGCCGTTTCTTTTTGGCAAAAGTGGTCCAGGTGAATGCATTACTTTTAACCCTGAAAAGCCAACGCGGATTGCCGTCATTCCAAGAGCGGTAGGATCAAAGAAGGATCAAAAGCCAGATTTAGCCTTTGAAACTCATGCTGGCTTTGTGTTCCATCACGCGAATGCGTTTCAGGACGGCGATGAAATTGTCATTGATTCAGTATGCTATGGGTCACTGCCAAGTGTAGAGGCAGGCGCAGATTTTCGCGAGACGGCATTTGAAACGCTGGCACCAGGGCAGCTTTGGCGGTTTCGGCTCAACCTTACAACGCAACAGGTGCAGCGTGAGTTGCTAGAAAGTCAATGCTGTGAGTTTCCCTACGTGCATCCGGCAAAAGCAGGGCGATCGCACCGCTATATCTACATGGGAGCAGCGTGCGCGACAGAAGGCAATGCACCGTTACAAGCGATCCTCAAAGTGGATGTCGAGTCTGGTGAACGTCAGCTTTGGAGTGCGGCACCACAGGGCTACGTCAGCGAACCGATTTTTGTGCCACGATCGCCCACTGCGTTCAAAGATGGACTGCCTACTGCCACTCTAGTCGGTGCTGAAGATGACGGTTGGCTGCTGACATTGGTTTACAATGCCACTCACGAGCGATCGGAGGTCGTCATTCTAGACGCACGCGATCTCCACCAGGAGCCAGTGGCACGATTGCGCCTGAAGCATCATGTGCCCTACGGTCTACACGGTAGCTTTACACCTCATTGCTTTACGAATGAGTCGATCGGCAACGAGTAGCTCTGCAAACAAGTAGTTTTGTGAATGCGTTACTCAGCGACGGTATTAGGATGGAAGCATTAGTGCTGCAATTTCTACCCTTACGCAGGCTTTTCCCTTAAACGTGTGAAAAAACGGGTGACGCTCACATTTCCCAAACGCTCAGTGCAAATGCCAGTCACGTATCGTCTGGCAAAAGACTTTAACGTGGCAGCCAATATCATTCGTGCCCAGGTTGCGCCGAATCAAGTTGGCACACTGGTTGTCGAGTTGGCAGGCGATATAGACCAACTGGATGCGGCAATGGACTGGATGCGATCGCAAGATATTGGCGTTTCGTTCTCCAATCGGGAGATCATGATTGATGAAGACGCTTGCGTGCATTGTGGTCTCTGCACAGGGATTTGTCCAACCGAGGCGCTGACGCTTGATCCACAGTCGTTTAAGCTCATGTTTACGCGATCGCGCTGTATTGTCTGTGAGCAGTGCATTCCTACTTGTCCAGTGCAGGCGATTTCAACGAATTTGTAGCTGCTGGAAAGAGTTAAGAGTCAGGAGTTATAGAAGGGTTGCGTGCCCGGACAATTGCGGCTTTGTCCACCATAGTCATCATTGCGGGCAGATTGGCACCCGCGCGATCGCTGATACCTAGCTCCGCTACAATGCTCGGAAACGTTTTGTCTTGGGTAAGGCGAAAACCGATTTCTTCAACTTCTGCCCAGGTCAAATCGCTTTCGACATAGGCTTTTGCCATGAGATTGAGAATGCCTTCCCACTGGTTGCCTTCACCGATCGTCATCATGGTGTGTGGCACCTTGTAGGAACGATCGAAGCAGTGATACCAGCACTTAGGCTGCAACTTAAGTGCATCGGCAAAAAAGGCTTTGTGGTCGTTTGTGTCAACCGAATCATCAATCTCAGTCGAGAAAGTAAACATCGGTGCGGCTGGGGTTGTTCGCGCTTGCTTGAGGAGTTTTGCGCCCAAGTCAAGAAATAACCGCAGTGCTGGCACCTGAAAACTGGTGTAGCCGATCGCCAACTCAGGATTGCCACCCCAGCCATAGTAAGAATTGGATAGCTTGATGAATAGTTTATCGGTAATACTATTGCCGCTCAGGTAGGGGGCAAAGAGTAAGGCGCGATCGATCAATTCCCGATGCTCCAACGCAACCCAGGCGCAAAGGGTGCCGCCGCCTGACAGCCCACCAATTACAACCTCTTTCCCTAGCGCCTTTGCCTGCTGAATCCAGTGCAACGCAAAATCTTGATAGATCGTTGGATTGGTAGGAAGTGGGGTCGGGCGATCGCGGTTCCAATCTCCTGCTTGCCCGTGCCCTGGCATCAACGGAATGAGCACGTTGTAGCCCTGCTGAAACAAAGCTTTACCCAGCGGCAGAAACTGATTGGGGTAGCCTGTAAAACCATGAAAAAACAGACAGACTTTCTGGGTTGGCGCACGGTGAAAGAGAAATTTAGAACGGCACGCCTCATTGCGGACGGGCAGCGCGTCCTCACGAGCTTTTGCCTGGGCAGCGATCGTGGTGGTCAAGTCGGAGTAGTTGGACATGAATAAGAGTAGGAGCTGTAGGATAAATATCAGCAAAGGATAAATCGCTGCTTTATCTTAGTCCATAGACCGTTGCTTGACGCTCACCCACATAGAGTAAGAATCTAGCCGAATGAATAGCAGCAACCAACGTTTGAGCGATCTGCCCTCAGCGTTCAGCTTTTAACCAGTTACGACTCGAGGCTTCTTCCATTAGCTCTCCTCTGACACACTTGGATTTCGCGACTGGACGATCGATCGTTTATCCACCATTGTCATCATTGCGGGCATATCGGGTGAAGCCTTTGCCGCTAAACCCAACTCAGCCACAGCGCTAGGAAACGTTTTACCTTGCGTCATGCGGTAGCCAATTTCCTGCACCTCTGCCCAGGTCAGAGTGCTTTCGACAAAAGCCTTAGTCATTACAGGCAGCAAGCTTGCCCAGCGATTGCCTTCCTGCACGGTCATCATCGTATGTGGCACTGCCAACTCTCGGCTAAAGGTGTTGTACCAGGTGATGGGCTGACGCGACACGGCATTCTCAAACAGCGCCTTGTGATCAAAACTGCCCGTGGCAATATCACTATCACTAGAGACAATAAACATGGGGGGCGTGCGTTGTTTTTCAGAACGCTTGAGAATGTCTTGCCCCAAATGCAGAAAAACCCGCAAAGCCGACACTGAAAAGCCGTTATAGCCGCTGCCTTTGGATGGGTTGATGAGGCTGACCGTCCATTCAAAGTAGGTGTCGATCTTCTTGACAAACAAATCGAGGACTCGACTGCTGCTGCTCAAATAGGCGGCAAACAGAATGGCTCGGTTGATCGCCTGGGGACGTTCCAGCGCTAACCAGGCAGTCAGTGTGCCTCCTGCCGATAGTCCGCAGACAGTGACCGTTTCCCCTAATGCCTGTGCCTGCTCTAACCAGCGCAACGCAAACTGTTGATAAACCTTCGGATCAGTGGGTAACGGTGGTGGGTTTTGGCGGCTCCAGTTGCCTGCCTGTCCATGCCCCGGAAGCAACGGCACCAGCACGTTATAGCCCGCTTTGAAAAAGATCTCTGCCATCGGTACAAACTGGTAAGGTCCGGCTGTAAACCCATGTAGAAAGAGACAAACGCGCTTAGTGGGTTTAGGCTGAAAGAAAAACCGGGAGCGACAAGACTCGTTTAGCAACGGCAGTGCGTTTTCACGGGCTTTTGCCTGCTGCACGATCGCTGCCGTTGTTTCAGAATAGCTAGGCATAGGGGATTCCACTCAAGTAGATGCTGAAGAACGTGAAGAAGACCGCAAACATGGCGACGTTAACAGTCTCCGATCGCTATACGTTTGCTCCGTCTACTTTACTGTTCCCTTTTTTGAGCCTTCCTCTCTAGCCCATAAACTCTGATGCCACGATCATGGAGCCAATGCCAGCATCAGTAAAGATTTCCAGTAGCAGCGCGTGGGGGATGCGTCCGTCAATGATGTGGGCAGCACGGACACCTTGAGCAAGCGATCGTACACAGCAATTTACTTTCGGAATCATGCCGCCTGAAACGGTTCCATCCTCAATGAGCTTCCGGGCTTCCTGAATATCGATTTTAGGAATCAACGTTGCCATATCTTTGTAGTCGCGCAGAATGCCTGCTGTATCGGTCAGCAGAATCATTTTCTCCGCACCTAGGGCAGCGGCAATTTCGCCTGCGACCGTGTCAGCGTTAATGTTATAAGTCTGTCCCGTCTCGTCTGCCGCCACACTCGAAACAACTGGGATGTGCCCCGCGTTGACCAGTGTCTCCAGAATGCGGATATCGACGCTGGTCACTTCACCTACAAACCCCACGTCTACAGCGTCTACAGGGCGGGCTTTAATCAAGTTTGCATCCATCCCGCAAAGCCCGACTGCCGATCCCCCTGCCTGGTTAATCAGCGCGACTAGCTCTTTGTTGACTCGACCAACTAGCACCATTTCCACGACATCCATCGTGGCGGCATCTGTTACCCGCAACCCGTTCTTAAACTGTGGCTCAATGCCCAGCTTGTCCAGCCAGGTGTTGATTTCGGGTCCGCCACCATGCACGACGATCGGGCGTAGCCCCACACATGCCATGAAGACAACATCACGAATTACCTTGTCTTTCAGGGTGCTGTCCTTCATCGCAGCACCGCCATACTTGACTACAACCGTCCTGCCAGCAAATTGCTGAATGTAGGGCAGCGCTTCGCTTAAAACACGGACTCTCGTCGCTTCCGCTTTGCGGATATATTCACTCTCGTTAGACATAGCAGCATCAAAACAGACCATATGCAGTGTAGAGGAGGTTACCGCGTTCAGCTATGTCAATTGCAACAATCTAGAAAATCAGGTAGTGCTCACAGGTCAGCAAGAACTGTTCTAAAGTGCTAGCCACGATCGCTACAATTGAGATACTTAACGTTTGTACCGTCAGCCCGTATCCCTATGACTGCTAACCCACCCGACCCAATGAAGTCACCAGCAGAGGCGGCTCAGACTCCGATCGCTGAAGCTGGCAGCGCACAAACCCTTATCGGTACACGAGTCCGCAACTTTATTATTGTGCTGGTGGCGATCGTCCTCACTGCGTCTGTGTTCTTAGGGTTGAAGACCGAAACGGGAACAGGGTTACTGTCTACGATGGCGGAGGAGTCGGTGCCGTTGGAAATAGCACTTGGCAACGGCAAGCCAACGCTCATGGAGTTTTATGCCAATTGGTGTACGAGTTGTCAGGCAATGGCACCGGACATGGCAGCGTTAGAGCAGGAGTACGGCGATCGGGTCAACTTTGTCATGCTAAACGTGGACAACAGCAAGTGGCTCCCCGAAGTGCTGTCCTATCGGGTGGATGGCATTCCCCACTTTGTCTTTTTGGGGCAGGATGGTAGCGCGATCGCGCAGTCGATCGGTGAGCAACCCCGCTCGATTATGGAAGCGAACCTGGTTGCGCTGGTTGCTGGCGACTCGCTACCCTACGCGAAGACAAACGGACAAACGTCTGCTTTCTCTGCCCCTGTGACTACCAAAGCTAACGCTGCTAGTGATCCCCGCAGTCATAGTAGCCAAGTTGTCTCACCGTAACTGCGGTTTGCTTGAGTATCAAGCGGATGGTTTGGGTGCGTGCAACCCGACACAGTTGCCTTCAGTATCCAGGATCATGCCGATGAAACCAGGATCACCGATCGCCGTTTTTGGCATCAGCACTTTGCCGCCATTTGGCTCGACTCGCTCTAGCGATTGCTCTAGCTGCTCAACTGTTTCTACGTTTAGGTAAATGAGAGTACCTGTGGTTGCTGGGGTTAAGCGTTCACTCTTCACGATCGCGCCCCCTACACCTGTATCACTTCCTGCGAAAAAGGCTTGTGGTTCGCCCATAAAATCGCCTTTCTGAATGTCTTGACCCAGGACAGTGCTGTAAAAGTTGACTGCCCGATCGAAGTCAGCAGCGGGAATTTCAAACCAGTTGATTGCGTTGTGCATGGTGTGCTCCTTGCAAAGCCTTAGAACACTATTCATTGTCTGCTATTGGCAGTATTTTGTCGGTAATGCGCAATACAAACGTACTATTTCACGTTTAGACAACGATTGACGGTGATCCAGGTGCAAATTGCCTTAAGGCTGAACTGCAAGGGGATGGGACTACCTTCACACCGATCGTCCAGGTTCCAGCCAATGGCGCACGAGTTGAGCGAGTTGCTCCGCGCTGTCCGGCACTGCTAAACTGCCTGTCTGTTGCGCCATTGTTTGCAGTTTTGCGGAAGGATGGGTGTGAGTATGCTCCTTACCCAGCAGGCTTAACACTTCAGCCTTCAGCACATCCGGCGTTAGGTCAGCCTGCTGAAACAGCTTGGCGGCTCCAACCTTCGTAAACACGGCTGCATTGTAGGTCTGATGGTCTTCAGCCGCGTAGGGATAGGGAATAAGCAGCGACGGCGTGTGGGTGATGGCGAGTTCTGTGAGCGTACCTGCACCCGATCGACTAATTGCTAGATCCGCTCGTTGCAGTAAACCCGCCATATTGTTGTAGAATGGTAGCGCAAAGTATTGGGGATGCTGGAGGCTCTTTGCTTCTGGATCATTCTCGCCTGTGAGATGCACAACCCAGCAACCCGCATCAAACCAGGTAGAGGCGCACTGCCGCACCAGTCGATTCACGCCGACAGCGCCCTGACTACCGCCAATCACGACAATCAGCGGTGCGTCATTAGGAATGGGGAGATCGAATGCGTGTGAGGTTCCAGCCTGAAACTGCGATCGCACGGGTGTCCCTGTGCAGATTGCCTTTGTACGGGGAAGGTAGGTGGCTGCCACCTCAAAGCCAACCGCTACCGCGCTACACCACGGACCCAGAAAACGGGTCACTTTACCTGGCAGTGCATTCGATTCATGCAAAATAACTGGCAAACCGAGCGATCGCGCCGCAAGGACAGCAGGCGCAGCAATGTAACCACCCGTCGTCAACACACCCTGAAAGCGACCGCTTTGCAGTAAGCGTCGTGCTTGCCAGATCGATGCAAGCAGCTTGAAGGCAACGCGAAGGCTATCCAGACCACGTTTTTGAAAGCCTTCAGCCGCTACAGTATGCAGGGAATAGCGCCCAGCAACCAACTGGCTTTCCAGGCGATTGGGCACGCCGAGCCACTCAATCTGGTAATCTGACAGGCACTCTGCCACCGCGATCGCTGGAAAGACGTGTCCACCAGTACCGCTGGCGGCAATCAGCAAGCGTGTTGGGGAAGTTACCGCAGTTACACCACTGGTAGCTGTTGGCAGAGTAGAATCGGGGAAATTGTTCACGTTACTTTCAAAAGCCGCTTCCAAGCTTCAAAATATGGCATTAACGTCTTGGGGGTCTATGAGGCAAGGCTGCTCCAGTGAGACCGCCTTTACTCACCTTAAGATGTTAAGTTGCAGATTGTACGCCAAATTGTTAGCCGTCACTCACCCAATCCTGATCCTTATGCCTAAGCCTTTGCACGCTTTCACCACTATGCCTCAACCCATTTTACGACCAGTCCAGGCAACACAAAAGCGCTGGCAGGCTTTTTTAATGGCTGTAGGCGTAGCAATCACGGTGGGGAGCACATCGTACACTAACCCCGTGAGTGCAGAACCACCAGAAACGGCTCCCGCAGCGCTCAAGGAGACTTTGACAGCGATCGATAAAGCTGCCAGCAGCCACAACGTCCAAAGCGTACTCGGGTTTTATAGTCCAACGTTTACGCACTCCGATGGCTTAACACGCCAAACGTTGGAGCAGGCGCTGACTCAGCTTTGGAAGCGCTACCCAAATTTGACCTACCGCACCGAGCTGAAGTCCTGGAAGTCGCAAGGCAAAGTCATTACAGCCGAAACGGTAACGTATGTCACTGGTGCCCAGAAAATGGGCGATCGCGAACTGAAAATCGACTCTACGTTACAGGCGCAGCAGCAGTTTGAAAATCAAAAAATCGTACGGCAAGAAATCCTTGCTGAACGAAGCCAGATTACCTCTGGCACCAACCCACCGACCGTCAAACTGAACTTACCCGCACAGGTCAATGCGGGTCAGCAGTTTAGCTTTGATGCCGTTGTGCAAGAACCGTTGGGCAACGACCTGCTACTCGGCACGGCACTAGAAGAACCCGTGAAGGCAGATGGCTTGATCAACCCCACCACCGTCGATCTAGAACTGCTCTCTGCTGGCGGTATCTTCAAAGTCGGGCGCGCTCCACTCACAGCTAATAGCCACTGGATCTCAGCCGTGCTGGTACGTCAAAACGGCATGACGATGGTGACTCAGCGTCTACGCATTGTAAACCGCGCTAAGAAGCCAACCCCATAAGCGATCGCGCTGGGCGATTGGCGACGATCGCCCCCTACACGTTTGTGTAAACTTGCGCGTAGTACGCCTGATACTCGTCTGAAAGCAGCGGTTGCCACCACTCACGGTTTGCCAAAAACCATGAGACAGTGTGACGCAAGCCGCTCTCGATCGTCTGTGCTGGTTGCCAACCCAATTCTGTTGTGATCTTAGTTGCGTTAATGGCATAGCGGCGATCGTGTCCGGCGCGATCCTTCACGAACGTAATGAGTTTGCTAGAGGGACGGACAGGCAGTTCCGATGCCAACTCGTCCATCAACGCACACAGCATATGGACGAGATCAATATTTTTAACCTCATTGTTGCCGCCAATATTGTACGTTTCGCCCGGTGTGCCACGATGAATCACCGCATCCAACGCGCTGCAATGATCACCGACATACAGCCAATCGCGAATGTTTTGCCCATCGCCATAGACCGGCAGAGGCTTGCCCATCAGAATATTGATACACATCAACGGGATCAGCTTTTCAGGAAAGTGATAGGGACCGTAGTTGTTGGAGCAATTAGTAATTAGCGTCGGCAGTCCATAGGTGTGGTAGTAAGCACGCACTAAATGGTCACTACCTGCTTTTGATGCCGAGTAAGGGCTGTTGGGCGCATAGGGTGTCGTTTCAGAAAATGCCGGATCATCGGCACCCAGGCTGCCATAGACTTCATCTGTAGAGACGTGGTGAAACCGAAAATGGGTTGGCTGGTTGCAAGCATGCCAGTATTGCCGAAAGGCTTCGACCAGCGTAAAAGTGCCGTTCAAGTTGGTTCGCACAAACGCATCAGGACCTAAAATCGAGCGATCGACATGAGACTCAGCCGCAAAATGTGCCACCGTATCAATGGTCTCTTCCTCCAGTAGCGCTGATACGACCGCACGATCGCAAATGTCACCTTGCACAAACCGCAGATTGGCTTTTTCCTCTAGTGGCGCAAGCGTCTGTCGGTTTCCCGCATAGGTCAGCGCATCCAGCACCACCACACGATCGCCTGGATAGGTTTCGCACCAATGATAGACAAAATTTGCGCCAATAAAGCCAGCCCCTCCGGTAACGAGAAGCGTCCGTGGGCTGGTTCGTGTTTGTCCGTGGTCTGCAAGTGTCATAAGTTCTGAGTCTCTACGTCAAGTTCAAGCCAGGTTAGAAAAGCAATGCTTGGCATCATCACAACTGTCATTGCGCCGTTAACGCATAAAAGCAATGGTTAATGAACCGCCTTGCCAGCAGTTTTTTGGTTCATCGCTGGCTGTTTTAGCACTGGCATGGGCATCACATCCCGATAAATTTTGAGGATAGTATCCACTTTTACGTCCCAATCAAAATGGCTTAACACACGCTGACGACCCGCTTCACCCATCGATCGTCGTAGAGACGGGGATGATGCCAGACGAATCATGGCAGCGGCTAAACCATCGACAAAGGATGCACGCGATCGTGGCTCGACGAGAATGCCACACGACTCATCAAGATAGTCAGTTGGTCCCCCCCAGTTAGTCGCAATGACCGGAAGACCGATCGACATTGACTCTAGAACGACGGCACCACCGCACTCCAATAAGCTAGGCAGTACCATCGCATCCGACCGCCGTAACCGTTGGGCACAGTCAGCTTGAGACAGCCAGCCTAAAAATTGCATAGCACTATCGGGATGCATCTCTACAGCATGTTCTAAGGTCTGAGGCTCGTTACCTGCCTGTCCGTGCTCCATTGCCTGATGCTCACCCAACAACCGTAGTCCTAATGCCATCGCTTGCTGCTTCAAGGCAAGGCTTTCGGGTCCATCGCCAATGATTTCTAGTACGACGGGCAACTGTTTGGCGACTCGCTCAAAGGCAAGCAGCAGTAGGTCAACTGCCTTCCAATCCACTAGTCGCCCAACAAACACAAACTTAATCGGCTGCACCACGGCTGGGGCTGTGGTCATAGTTATGGGCTGCGCCGATTCCACAGCAACGCTTTCAGGCTTTGGTTGCCACACCGATAAGTCAACGCCATTTTCACACAATGCAACGATGTTGCTGCACACACCCTTTGGTAGCGCGGTGCGTGTACGTGCATTGGCAACTAATAACATTGCGGCTTGGCGCTTGCCTGGAATCAGCCAATTTAGCCAGTTAGAGACGAGACGACCCATTGCCAGCGTCAGATGGACGAAGCGGCTTTGCATCTCCTGAAAGGCGGGCGGATAGTTCATCCCACCATTCATAGGTCCGATAATCACAGGTGCGCCCACACCAAAAATTAGAGACGGTTCTTTGGGTGAGACAGGTATCGGCTGATGCACCACTGTAATTTGATGACGCTGCACCAGTTTCTTTACCAGACGACGTTGGACAGCCTGAGTCATTAAGCGCAGTACAAATCCAAGCGTAAAATATGACAATCGTGGCGGCAAAAACTGACTCAGGTTGCATAACAGACGATGCCAGGACGTATCGGCGATGAAGTGAATGCGATCGAAATCGGCTCCCAGGGATCGCTGTAGTTCATCACGAGTACGCTCATGCACAACCAGCCACGCTTCAATCTGACGTTGACGTAAGATACGAAAATAGTGAAAAGGCAGTGCTGCCTCTCCACCAAAATTTGCCGAAGCGTGTTCTGAAACAATCAGCACACGAGGCTCATTGCTGTTCATATCAAACGCTTCCATGCTGGTTGGACACTCATAGGCTTGCAAAGGACCGAAGTACTACTGATGCTTATTGAGAACGTTGTCTCTGTGGTGGTTGTTCATCGATCGTTGAAAAAACGCCATGTGACAGACGCTCTTGCTTGAGTCATTCACTCAGTTCCCCCTTCATCCATTAATTGGAAACTGTGGCACACCTACCTGGAACGATTTTATAAGTAGCTCGGAGCATTCCAGCCTCATCTTAGACAAAGCGGCTGCTAGGAAAGCTCAATTTGGCTATCATCCCCAATCATGAACCGAAGCGCTTTCGGACGCTGGGGAGCCGTTTTAAGGTGGGCACGTTGCCCAATCACGCTGTCTACAATGCGCTGATGAATACCAATGACCTGTGCGCCTCTAAGAATAACGCTGTGCTCTAGATCGACATCAACCAGCGTAACGTGGTCAGCAATACTACTGTAGGGACCAATAAAACAATTTTCCAGGTGACAATCATTGCCGATGACGACTGGACCGCGCACCGTGCAGTTAATGAGCTTGGAACCCGTACCAATTTTCACCCGTCCGAAGGTTTGGCTCTTAGCATCCAGTTCACCGCTAATTTCTGTTTTAAGGCAGGTATCTAGAATGATCTGATTTGCTTCGAGCAAGTCATCTTTTTTGCCAGTATCAAGCCACCAGCCTTCAATTTGACGGGCTTCGACGTGTTTTTGCTGGTTGATCAGATCTTGAATCGCATCAGTAATTTCAAGTTCGCCTCTAGCCGATGGCTGGATGCGATCGATCGCAGCGTGGATTGCGGTACCAAAGAAATAGATGCCGACTAGCGCTAGATTTGATGCCGGTACTTTGGGCTTTTCGACTAATTCAACCACTCTCCCTTGATCATCGACCTGAGCCACACCGAAAGCACTGGGGTTGGCTACAGGACGCAGGAGAATGAGGGAGTCCATCTGCTCTGTCTTAAAATGATTCAGGAATTCACCGAGTTCATTCTGAATCAAGTTATCGCCCAAATACATCACGAAGGGTGAGTCGCCAAGAAAGGGGCGCGCAACCTTCACGGCGTGAGCTAAACCCGCCGGTGACTCCTGCAAAATATAGGTGATGTTGGCACCAAACCGATCGCCATCGCCCGTTTTTGCTTTAACTTCTGTGCCTGTTTCAGGACTAATAATAATGCCAATGTCCGTGATACCCGTTGCCGCAATAGCCTCGATGCCGTACCAAAGAATGGGTTTGTTAGCGACTGGCACCAGTTGTTTGGCACCAGTGTAGGTCAGCGGTCGTAGTCGCGTGCCTTTGCCACCACTGAGAATGATTGCTTTCATAAAACGAGTCTCTTCGAGAAGGGTTGTGTCACGGATAAACTTCAGCCAACTTGAGTGGCTTCCCAGCTTGATCTTTCGCTGACAGAAGCGGCTCTGCTTTTAAAGCCCAGTCGATCGCCAAAGCGGGATCGTTCCAGAGAAGGCACCGCTCAAACTGCGGCGCATAGTAATCGGTTGCTTTGTATAGAACTTCAGCAACTTCTGAGATGACTGCAAAACCATGAGCAAACCCAGCAGGCACCCAAAGCATCCGCTTGTTTTCTGCACTGAGGTAGCAACTGACCCATTGCCCAAAGGTGGGGGACTGCTGACGAATATCAACGGCTACGTCCAAGATGGTGCCTACGATCGTCCGCACCAGCTTACCCTGGGGCTGCTGAATTTGATAATGCAGTCCACGCAAGACGTTTTGGCAGGAGCGTGAGTGGTTATCCTGGACGAACCGAGCAGCGACTCCCGTTTTGTCAGTAAAAACCTGTTCGTTGAAGCTTTCAAAAAAGAAGCCGCGATCGTCTTCAAAAACGCGAGGTTCAAAAATCAAGACATCAGGAATTTCAGTAGGCAAGACGTTCATCGGAATTTCCTCACAACACTTCCGTTTAATCTAAAGGCTCAGAGTAACCCATGAGACGTTCTAAATTATCTTGCACCGAAATATTTTATAGCTGTAAGCGTTATAGCGCGTTGCTTAACAAAGGCTCAAGCACTTGAGGCAATCTTCATTAAACGCCATTGCAACAGTAAAGATTAACCAGGGCAGATGCCAAGCCAACAGACAAACACTGCTAAGTAGGTGTAAAGCTAGCTATTCTGTCAGTGATGGCAAGCCTCAATTATTGAGACATTTAGGGCAATGGGGCGATCGTAGAGGGAATAACCGCTGTTAATAAATTTTAATAGAGCTGCTTCTATAAGACGAGCAGCTTGACAAGGCAGAGATTTAGTATTCAATCAAAAGCGTAGTAAAGCTAACCGAAACAGCATGAGTTCACGACGTTGGGCTTCACTACGCTTGCCTGAGTTAATCAGAATGTATAGATGTTAGATGTTACAAACAGGCTTATCGTTTGCATTGAGCTTGATTGTACCTTCGGTACCACCGACAACAAAAGGATACATCTCTTCGCCAACCATTCTGACAAAGGTTGGTTTTTGAAGGGAACATTCTCTGATCGCTGCACCCCAAGCGGCATAATCACTACCCAGTTTGTCAGTAATGGGAGTGTTGGTAGCAATCTCTGCATCTTTCACGATCGACAGTTCAATTGGCAATGTGAAGTAGATAGGAGTTACGGGTGGGGTCGGTAGATTGACCGAGCGACCACCCACAATGGTTTCTTGATCAGGCGAAGTCGTTACCGCTAGTGGGGCTGCCGATGCTGCGACAGCATGACCGACTGAAAGCGTAACAATGGCTGCGACAGCAAGCTTTTTCAACATAGCAAGATTCTCCTCAGTGATTTTTTAGTGATGGGTTTGTCTCAGGCGATCGACGCACGATTCGTACGCTGTTCTTCTGACAAAGCTAACGGACTGCTCAACTATAGTTCCCAACTAGAGCTTAAGTGATCCATCAATCCGCTAGTCAAGCCTCATGAACGTTAACACAACTTGCGTACTTTTAAATACCACAATTTCTCAAAAGCAGACTTTGCTTTTGCGCTAAAGGTGGTAGCTGGGCAGCTACTGCTGGCAGACTCCGTTAAAGGCTCAAAGCGATCGCCCGCTTTGCCAGAGCGTCGGCTGTAATGCCATTGACTGCCATCAAAGCAGTGGCGCTAGCAGTCGTTTCACCGCGCTTCCAGGCAAAGGTATCACGCTTCGCCAGACTCCGCAGCATGATTGGTTCTAGCATGCCGCTGGCACCGCCCGTCACACCAATGAGGACATCGCCACCAAACAGCGACTCAAACTCAGCATCACCAAGAAAGGCACTATCGGGTTCGGCACACAGATCCCAGCCCACATCGGATGCACGGTAAAGGCGACGTGGATTAATCACTGAAACGATGCGGACACCCAAGCCCTCTGCGGTTAGCTGGGTAGCCGCTTCAAAGACGGGAAGCAAGGGCATATCGCCGATGACAGCAAACACAACGGTTTTACTGCCGCTCGTTTCGTGCAGGGTGATGGCACCATTCGCGATCGCCTGCTGTGTTTGCTCAAACGTCGTCCGAATCGGTAAGGGTGACTTACTAGCCGTGATCACTATCCCTTTATTTTTTTGAGTTAGTGCCCAGTCGTAGCAGACCTGAATGCTGTTGGCATCGGGCGGAAAGAGCGGAAAAACGTTGCCGTTTCGCATCATGGCAGCGAAGTAGGCTTCAATTTCGGGGCGCTGATGCGTCCAACCGTTACGTCCTTGCTCAAGTGCCCCTGCTGTAAAGAGCGTCACAGTAGCAGGCGTAGGACGACGAAGCTCTGCCATTGCCTGTGTCACCGTTTGCCAGATGGGTAGACCGTTGATCGCAAACGATTCGTAGGAACACCAGAGCGATCGCGAGCCCATTAACGCTAATCCAGCCGCTAGACCCGCACAAGCATCTTCGCTCAATGGTTCATAGACCTGTCCACCCGGAGCCTGGTAATAGAGCGGATCTTCGGTTGGGTGGATGATTTTGAGCGCTTGGTTAATGTTGGCAATACCCGATGCTTCGTTGCCATCAGCATTAGTGACCACATAGGCAGCATCGGCTTGTCCTACGGCAGCGACCAGCTTACCCATTGCAGTGGTAGAGACCTTTGCCTCGCCACCCACTGCAAATTCTTCCAGGGGCAACTGACCAAGCGTAGGGAGCGATCGCTCAAATTCTGTCACCACTGTTTTGCTGGCAGGACCGCCGCCCGCGCGTTCGCAGTTCGTTCGTACCAATGCCCAGGCAGTAGGCGAAAGCGCACGAGTCTGCAATGTCGCCACGATGTCGGGATTCTCTAAGGTGTGCTGGGCATAAAGGTTGTGAGATTTTGCACCACGTGCATGAACGCCAGCGCCTTTAAGCTGCTTAATAATGAGAACGGTTAGCTTACCGCCAAGAGCAGACTGAGCCGCCTCGTCAGTTTTTGCCAGCACCGCTTTGCCGAACGCGAGACGCTGTTCAAAGGAGAAGGCAGTGTTATCGACGTACGCTCCAGGCTGGTTCTGATCATCAAAGTCTTTGGCATCAATGAGTACCACGTGTTCAAACCCGTTGCCGCGCCAGTACGCTTCCATCTGCTCATTCGTTTTCAGTGACACCATGCTGTGGTGTTCCTGGGAAAAGCCGTTCCAGACCAGCACAGGTAGGAAGTTGGTTGCAGCGGGGTAACCCGTATGGAAGTGGGCGATCGCGCTCACGATGTAGGGTTCACCCAAGCCGCCATCACCGACTGTGAAGGGAAAGAGCGTGTCAGGGTGCAAGAGTGCTGCCGCCATCGCAAAGTGTTGCCCTTGTCCTAACGGTCCGGCAGGCGCAAGAATGCCAGGGATAAAGCCGGAGAGATGACCCAGTAAGCCATGCTGCTCACGGAAACGATCGCGCAACTGCTGCACGGTGGTAATGCCCATATCTTCCAGCGATCGATCCAGGAACATGGCGCTGTAGAAGCCAGGTGCGTGATGCCCGACCTCGGTAATGATATTTTTGTAGCCCAGCATGACCAACGCGGCATACGCTTCCGCTTGACTGGCAAAGCCGCCGGGGTGCCCAGAGGCTTTACTGGCTGTCACCTGTAAAATTAGATAGCGCAGGGCATCCGCATACAAAAGCGTTTGATACGCAGCGGCGGGATCAGTCAGATCGGCGATCGCGGTTTGACCTTCTCCAATCGCTGGCACAGCACCATAGACATCAAAACCTGGCACTGCATCACTGTAATACTGAATGCCATCACAGAAGGCGGGTGTGCTGACGGACTGGGGATTCGGACTAACTGCGGTCATGCTTCAGATACCTACTGCAACTAAAAATCTGGTGGCGATTGCCCCTCATCATAGTACACAGCCCCTTGCACAAAAAGAGCAGGGGTTTTTGATGGTTGCAGTTGTGGCGGTCTATGGCTGATGGGGTGGCAGCATTCAGGATCACGAT
>JBGTJW010000326.1:0-6950 GCA_041744955.1 Stenomitos sp.
CCTTTTGCCTTTTACCTTTTGCCTTCTGCCTTCTGCCTTCTGCCTCCTGCCTTCTGCCCTCTGCTTTTTGCCTTTTACCTTTTACCTTTTGCCTTTCTTCAAACTTCCTCGCGCAAGGCAGTCGTATCCCAGGCTCCATCGAGATCATGGGTCATGCCTCGATCGTCTGCTTGTAGCACTCGTTCAAGGTCTTGCCGGAGTTGTTGCGATCGGGCAAATCGTGTGTCGTCTTCCAGAGTTGCCAGTTCCCACAGGGCTTGCTCATCGTGCGCTTTAAAGATGCGGGCAGAGCGGTGCGCTTTGTAGGCACGAGTACCCAGGAGCTGGAGGGCTGCTTCTCCCATTTCAAGGGCAGAGTCAAAGGTTTCGCGCTGTACGACTTCGACACCGCGCCGAATGAATTCATAGGCATGACGACGATCGATGGCACGCGCCAAAATTTTGAGATGGGGGAAATGCTTTCGCACCAGATCTGCTATCTGGAGCGATCGTTCGCGATCGTCAATGGCAACCACAAAAAGCCGTGCGTGCCGTGCGCCTGCTGCATGAAGTAAATCCAGCCGGGAAGCATCACCATAAAAGACCTTGAAGCCAAACCGTCGCAGCAGTTCAATTTGGGTCGGGCTGTGATCGAGGACGGTGGCTTCAAACCCATTGGCAAGCAGCAACCGACCCACAATCTGCCCAAAGCGCCCAAAGCCAGCGATGATTACGGGGGTTTCGCCATCATCAATTTCATCCGCTTCGGCTTCGATTTCGGCAGCAACGAAGCGCGGTTGAATCAGCCGATCGTTGATGATCATAATCAACGGAGTGAGCGCCATCGACAGCGCGACAGCGACGACTAAGGGACTGGCTACATCTTCGGTGAGGACGTTGTTTTGAGTGGCGAAGGAAAACAGCACAAAGCCAAACTCGCCGCCTTGAGCCAGCGCACAACCAAACAGCAGACTTTGGCTCATCTCTAGCCGAAAGACACGCCCTAGCCCAAACAACACAGCAAATTTGACGATCGCCAATGTCAGCACCAGGCACAGAATCAACAGCGGTTGCTGCATCAAGAGATTGAAGTTGATGCTGGCTCCCACTGAGATAAAAAACAGCCCCAACAATAAGCCTTTAAACGGCTCAATATCGCTTTCTAATTCATGACGATACTCGTTCTCAGCCAGCACAACCCCTGCGACAAAGGTTCCTAGCGCGGGAGATAGCCCGACCTGCTGCATCGCCAGCGCAATGCCAACCACCAGGAGCAATGCCGTAGCGGTAAAAATTTCGCGCTGCTGGGTGGTGGCAATAAAGCGAAACAGCGGGCGCGTGAGGAACCGTCCGCCCAGGATAATGCCGCCGACCGTGCCGATGACTAGCAGCGCTTGTTGCCATGCGGGTAATCCTGCACTCGCTCCATTTGACTGCTCGGCTGCAACCAACAGCACCCGATCGGCGACTGCACTCATAGCCGTGATTGCGGGTGCTGCCAGTAGCGGCAAGAGCGCCAGGATGGGAATAACCGCAATATCCTGAAACAACAGCACCGAGAAGGCAGACTGTCCGGCTTGTGTTTTCGTGAGTCCTTTTTCATTCAGGGTTTGCAGGACGATCGCGGTAGACGATTGCGCCAGAATCAAGCCCACTGCCAGCGCTGTTTGCCAGGGAAGCCCTGCCACAAGACCGATCGCGGCAAACACCAGCGATGTGACTAGCACCTGCAAGCCACCCAAACCCAAAATCGGGAGTCGGAGCCGCCACAGCAGCGAGGGTTGCAGTTCCAAACCCACCAAAAACAGCATCATGACCACGCCAAATTCAGCGAAGTGCATGACATCTTCGTCCTCGCTGCCGACAAACTTCAGCACAAACGGTCCAATGATCACGCCTGCAATCAGGTAGCCCAGCACAGAACCAAGTCCCAGCCGTTTGGCGATCGGCACCGACGCGACGGCTGCTACCAGGTAGACAAACGCTTGAAAGAGTAAACCTTCGTTATGCATGGTGTGGCACCTCTGGTTGTTTCAGCATCCAATCGAGCTGAAGGTTTAAATGCTTGACTTGCCGTAGCTGTTCCCAATCGATCGTGTCGTCGCGTAGTGCCGTAATGACTGCGCGGTAGTCTGCGGCGTGTTGGTCGATTTGATGGCGTTCTTGCAGGCGATGCGTTCCCTGTACGACAAACGGTGGTAGATACTCCATGCCGCATAGACTCGCTGTTTGCTCAAAGGGCACCAGCAATTGGCGAATGGTGAAACGGTTGTAACCCTCCTGACAATACGCCTGCTTGTCGCCTCCAGTGGTAATCGCCGTGAGAAACTTTTTACCTTGCAGCGCGGTGCCTCCCTGCCCGTAGGCAAAGCCATGCTCCAGCACCAGATCTTGCCACTCCTTTAAGATCGCGGGGCTGCTATACCAGTAAAACGGATGCTGAAACACAATTACATCATGTGCCAGCAGCAGATCTTGCTCTGCTTTGACGTTGATATGAAAGTTGGGATAAACCTCGTAAAGATCGTGAATGGTGACAGCCTCCAAACCCTGTACGGCTCGAAGCAACTGCCGATTCACCCGCGATTTTTCGAGCGCTGGATGAGCAAACAAAATCAAGATCTGGTTAGGAGTATCCATGAGTTTTGCTATGCGAGGTGCAGGTGAGGAATGCTGTGCAAAGGATAGCATTTCAACGGTGAGAGCATGGTAGCAGCGAAGCCCAACCTGTCCCGCACGACGCAAGCGACGATCGCACTTGACCAAGCGATCGCATCGGCTGACCTACCGTTGCGTTAGCTTGAGCCAGTCCAGCGATAGCCCGACCGAGTTCAAAGACTACTCGCCTGAGTTCAAAGACTACTCGACCTAACGCAAAGACGACTCGACCGAGTTCAAAGACGACTCGACTTAGTTCAACGATCGCTCAACCTGGTTCAACTCTTGCTTGAGCGATCGTTTTGCTCACTCGACTGAGCTTTGATATAGCTCATCCAGGTAATTTAACCACTCAACCCATCTCAGAACTAGCTCGTCCTATCGCAGAGATAGCTCAACTAGATTGCAGGATAGCTCGGCTAGAGATGAAACTGACTGACGCCATAAATCAATCCTCCCCGTAGGATGCGTTAGCCCCTGGCGTAACGCATCAAATCAACCACAACGATCGTTAACCCCCTCCGTTAGGATGCATTAGCCCCTGGCGTAACGCATCAAATCAACCACAGGGAATACTAGCAAAGATATTACTTCCCACCGCTTCATGACCAACTACCGCAGACACACTCTCGCAGGCGGCACCTACTTCTTCACCCAGGTCACTCATCAACGCCAACCCTGGCTCTGCACCGAAACGGCACGTACCACCTTACGCGCCGCCATCACTCAAGTGCGCCAGAACTATCCCTTCGTCATCGAAGCAATGGTTCTGCTACCCGATCATCTCCATTGCCTGTGGACTCTGCCCGAAGGAGACAGCAATTACGCCACCCGTTGGCGCTTGATTAAAACATACGTCACCAAACGGGCAGCAAGTGACTTACATCTGGATACCGAGTTGAGCCAATCTCGCCAAAAGCGACGAGAGGGCAACCTCTGGCAGCGACGCTTCTGGGAACACTGGATTCGGGACGAGCAGGACTTTGCTCAACATTGTGATTACATTCATTACAATCCGGTGCGGCATGGCTTGTGCCAAAGTCCTGGGGAGTGGAAATATTCAAGCGTTCACCAGTTTGTGGCGCAGGGAATTTATGCATCTGATTGGGGTAGCTTCGGAGCGCCAGAAACACCGTTAAACATTTGGGATGTGTGAGGTGTTAGTCAATGGAATTGATGCGTTACGTTGGCACTAACGCATCCTACGCGAAAAATGCTGCCGTATAGTTGCCGAACAAGATCAAGTTGTCCGATGCCTGCCAGGTTGGTGATGGGCGAAGTGTTACTGACAACGGTCATAGTCTGCCGAGGGAGCGCAGGGTATCGAGGTCTGACTGAAAGTCTTCAACATCGTAGTTGATCGTCAATCCCCGCTGACCCAACTCCTGACGAAACTCGACCAGGTTGAGTCTCAGCCACTCACAGGCTTTACCAGCACTAGTTTTTTCACGCTTATAGAGAACGATCGCGACTTCCAGCTTTAAGTCTGCTTCCGTCATATCGCTGGCAGTGAGGATATCATCGGGAATGACGAGATTCATGGGAACTGTTGATGCCTCTTGGGTCTCCATACCCGATCATAGGTCAGGGTATCGCATGGGTGATGTCTTAGCATAATTGCCTTCATCGATCGGTTAGGTGGACGAGTCCGGTTCATGCCTCAACCTTGACCCATTTGCCCCTAATACCTGAAGCATCTATTGGGATGGGCGATCGCGCTGACGGTTGTTACAGTGGTGGTCAATATCCTTTGAGTCTATTAAAATCCATGACTCGCGACGAACTGCTGCAACTGATCGATCGCGCCAAGCAGGAAGAGTGGGAAGAACTCGACCTGGCTGGCAACGATTTAGAGGAACTACCGCCCGAAATTGGCAGACTGACCCAGCTCAAAACCCTCATCCTGGGCAAATGGGATAAGGAAGAAATGGAGTGGAAAGGCAACCAGCTACGCACACTGCCAGCGGTCATCGGGCAGTTGACCAACTTGCAAACCCTCGATCTCAGCCGCAACCAGCTAAGCACGCTGCCAGAGGTCATCGGGCAGTTGACCAACCTCCAATCCCTCCACCTCAGCAACAATGGGCTGAGCACACTGCCAGAGGTCATCGGGCAGTTAACGAACCTGCAAACCCTCGCCCTCAGCGACAATGGGCTAAGCACACTGCCAGAGTGCATCGGGCAGTTGACCAACCTGCAATCCCTCTACCTCTACAACAATGGGCTAAGCACACTGCCAGAGTGCATCGGGCAGTTGACCAACCTGCAATCCCTCTACCTCAGCAACAATGGGCTAAGCACACTGCCAGAGTGCATCGGGCAGTTGACCCACCTACAATTCCTCCACCTCAGCAACAATGGGCTGAGTACATTGCCAGAGTGCATCGGGCAGTTGACCCACCTACAATCCCTCCACCTCAGCCGCAATGGGCTGAGCACACTGCCAGCGGTCATCGGGCACATGGCATCGCTCAAAAAGCTGGATTTACGGGGCAACCCGGTGCCCATTCCGCCTGAAATTTTAGGACCAAAGGAACCCTACGAAGCCCCAGGCGATCTGGAGGCGATTCTCAACTTTTACTTTCAGGTGCAAGACCCGACTGAGACTGAGCCGCTGTATGAAGCAAAGCTCTTAATTGTGGGGGAAGGCGGAGCCGGAAAAACCTCTCTGGCAAAGAAGCTTGAGGATGAAGACTATGACCTCGATTCTCAGGAGAAATCTACCGAGGGCATTGATGTCATTCGCTGGAGTTTTTTACTTCCCAACAGGCAGGAGTTTCGCGTCAACATCTGGGATTTTGGTGGTCAAGAAATCTATCATGCTACTCACCAGTTTTTCCTCACCAAACGTTCTCTTTATGCCCTGGTTGCCGACATTCGGCAGGAAAACACCGATTTTTATTACTGGCTCAATGTGGTGGAGCTACTTAGCGACAACAGCCCCGTCATTATTATTAAAAACGAAAAGCAAGACCGCCAGTGCCCCATCAACGAGCGTCAACTGCGGGGAGAGTTTAATAATCTAGAAAAAACGCTGGCAACCAACCTGCAAACCAAGCGTGGCTTAGACGAGATCAAACAAGCGATTCAATTTTACCTTTCCCGGTTGCCCCACATCGGTACACCCCTGCCCAAAATCTGGGTGCGCGTCCGCTCAGCGCTGGAAAACTACGCGCAACACTGCAACTACATCAGCAATGAGAAATACTTTGAGCTGTGTCGCCAAAACGGCTTTACCGATCGACCCAATATGCTGCAACTTAGCCACTACCTGCATGATTTGGGTGTCTGTCTCCACTTCCAAGAAGATGACCTGCTGAAGAAAACCATCATCCTCAAACCCGAATGGGGCACCACCGCTGTTTATAAAGTGCTCGATACCAAAAAAGTAAGAGACAACTTTGGTCAGTTTACCCGCGATGATCTAACCGAGATCTGGAGTGATGCTGAGTATGCCGAGATGTGCGGCGAACTGCTAAAGCTCATGATGCGCTTCAAGCTCTGCTACGAAATTCGCGACCAGCCCAACCACTACATTTCACCTCAGCTACTCAACATTGAGCAGCCCTCTTATGACTGGGATGAACGCGATAACTTGATCCTGCGGTACAAATATGAATTCATGCCCAAGGGCATCCTCACTCGCCTGATTGTGGAACTGCACCAATCCATCGAGCAACAAACCCTGGTCTGGAAAACGGGTGTCGTGTTGACTAACAACCGAGCCAGAGCCGAAGTCATCGAGTTCTACCACAAAGGCGAAATTACCGTCCGCGTTTCTGGGAACGACAAGAAAGGCTGGCTCTCCGCCATCGACCACGAATTCAACAAAATCCATGCCTCCTACGAACGGCTCAAATACAACAAGCTCGTGCCCTGCAACTGCAACACCTGCAAAGGCTCTCAAGATCCTCACCCCTACCCAATGGAAACGCTCTTACAGTTTTGGCAGGACAGAAAACAAATTCAATGCCAGAAAAGCTATGACATGGTGGATGTCCGCAGGCTGATTGATGATGCTCTGGACTTTGAGACGGCTATTCAGGAAGAACAACGTAAGGAAGAGCAGCACAAATATGGCAATATCGCTATCGGAACCGTTGAAAAGCTCGTCCTTCAACAAGGAGATAATCAACCCATGACTGAGATTACAAATCACAACGAAGGCGCAAACATTGCTAACCAGGTTGGTCAAGCCAATGACAACGCTCAAGTTACAGCATCTAACTTTAGCCAAACCAGTGGTGCCAGCACAGCAGAACTCTTGCAACTTATTGCTGCCATGCGCCAAACAGCCGCACAGCTTCCGCCAG
>JBGTJW010000327.1:0-13285 GCA_041744955.1 Stenomitos sp.
GGCTTTGCCAGATTCATAGCCGTAAACTTTTGTTGAGGCAACGACATCACCAAGAGCTACATCCTTGATGCCTCCGGCTACCCCGACAAAAAGGATGACATCCGGGTTGAAGAAGGCGATCGCCCGTTCTGCCTCTAATGCCGCACCCGAATTGCCTGCACCAATCTCAACAATCCCGACCTCCCAGGTTCGCCCTTCAGCAATGAACCGACCGCGCTCGTAAATCGTTCCTTGAGAGTGAATTTCTTCCTGAAGGTCGCTCAGATGGGCACGAACCGCTGAGTACTCTACAGGAAGGGCGGTGAGAATAACGGCACGGGGCATAATTTTTCGTGACGGCTCATTTTTTCTTATTTTGGCTTTTTTGTGTACGATCGCCCAGTTTTTCGATGTTACTGGTGTTCGTTTCACCAATCAGCCAAAATAGCAGAGCAGGGCTACAGTGCAGGATGCCGCCATGAGTGACAAAGACCCGGTACTCGAAATCTTTTTTAAGGAATATGACAAGCTGAAAGCGGAGCAGGCTCAGCGGATTGGCTTTCGGGATAACCTGCTCTATGTCACGCTGGGCTTATTGGGAACAGTCGTCTCGTTTTCGGTTTCTAACTCTGCCAATTACTATGCCTTTCTGGTCATTCCGTGGGTGTGCCTGATTCTAGGCTGGACTTACCTGGTTAACGATGAGAAAATTTCGGCGATCGGCAGGTACATTCGCCTCACACTGGTAGAAAGGGTGAAGGAAAAGACGGGCTACACCGATCTAGAGTCACTTTTTGGCTGGGAAATTGCTCACCGGAGCGACCCACGGCGGATGCGGCGTAAGATTCAGCAATTGATTGTGGATGAAATTACGTTTGTCGTTTCGGGGCTGATTGCGCTGGCAGCCTTCTGGTTTCTGGTGCCCAAACCGCCTATAGGAGTGACGTTGCTGTCCTGGGTGGAGCTTCTCCTTTTAATTGTGCTGGGGGTTGAGACGTTCATTTATGCTGACTTGGCAAAGGGGCGCTGACCTTGAGCCTGGGTGGACAATTCAGCCGTGAACAGAAGGGTTTTGTGATGGCGAAAGACGAACGGGACGAGGAGCGTGAAGAGCGCATCACAATGGAAATTGTGGTGGATGCCTATGGCTCGGAAGAGCAGGCGATGGGCTGGTACTACTACTTGCAGGACACGATGCAGTTTCCCTTTACCGCTACCTGCATCCGTAAGCGGCGCAGTTCTCCCTTGAAGGAAGGCGCGAACGTTGAAGTGGTGAGCATGACACCGGAGGATGAGTGCGATCGCGAGATGTTTGTGGAGATTGAGTGGGAGGGGGATACGCTGGAAGTGCCATTGATTCAGCTTGAGGCTCCAGAAGCGGATGCAGAAACGCAGCAAGTAATTGCCGACTGTCATTGCTGGGTGAATCAGGGCTATGAGTTTGGGTAGGGTTTAGTGCCCAATTGCCTGACGTTGAGTGTAGACTTCTTCTAGCAGCAGGTTACGGAGTTCATCAGCAATAATCGTCGGGAGGATTACCAGCCAGCGCCCGTCCGATCAGGTGTTCTGCATCTCGAAGTTGATTGCCCTCGATCGCCAAGATTACGGCACTGCGGTGTAAGACAGAGCGAGTGGGTTCAGGTCAAATTGGTTGGCAACCAGATCAGCAGCAGCCTGTTCTTTCGTGAAAGCGGCTCTGGAGAGAGCGTTTACTGCCTCAGCATCACCCCGTTGACGAGCTAGAACTGCCCGGTCAACCAGTTCCATTGCTTCTCGATGAAGGGTTTCTACGTCTTGTCTTTTTCCACGACCCGTGCTTTGGGTGTGCCAAGTTCAACAACAGCATTTTATTCATCGGAGTCAGCAAATAGAACTGGCAAGTCACGATAGCCACTGACAACTCGAAGAATATCTACGCCCTGATTTGCTGGTATGTAGAGAATGAGATATTGATCCATTGGCAGACTACGCAATCCAGGTAAGACTTCGCTGCGCTGTCGTCCAAGGTTGGAGAATTGAGCAATTTTGGCAAACTTGGCATCCAATCTAGTGAGAAAGCGATCAGCTTGAGCCAAACCAGATTCACAGGCAATGTAATCTGCAATTTGCTCAATATCTCGAATCGCAGGTTCGGTAAGACGAACCTGTGGAGTCATGACTGAGTAGCATGACGAGAATGCAGGTTAGCCCGAATTTTTGCCATTGCGGTGGAGCTATCGACGAGTTCACCCCGTTGAGAGGCTTCCCATCCAATTTGGGCTTCCTGTTGGAGTTCTTGCAGTCGCCCCTGGTAAATGTCTTCTTGCTGTTCGAGGAGTTTGGCACCTGCGATAAGAACGTCGATCGCAGTCTGATATTTGCCGCTAGCCAGTTGGCGCTGCACGAGTTCTTCAAGTTCGGGTGGGAGAACAATTTGCATCGAGGACTATAGCAGGAATACTGCTCTTATTTTAGGCGATCGCGCTTTAGCATAACTCTGAAGGGGCGATCGCCCTCTCCAGTTTTCAGGGTTGTTAGACGATCGCTTCACTCTTATCTGCATCTCGCCTGAATTGACAACCCAAATGTTAGAGGTCACTTTTGGCACTAAATGCTATGCTCATCCAGATAAGCTTTAATCCCTGCCTCTAGATCCTGAAGTGCTGCTTCCAGCCTAGGATAGGCGATCTTGCAATTTAACAACTGCTCTCCTATTCAGTAACTTGTTTCTTAATTCCACAAGCTGAGGGGCATTATTGGTTGCGGCAATGGCGCGATCGCAATACTTCAACGCTTCACCTCGTCTATTCAAACTGATTAATGTATAACCTAATGCCTCAGTTGTCATTCGTAGACTATCAATGTGCTTACCACTTTTGTGTACATGAATTTCAATATCACTGATCAGTTTTTCAAAGCCTTCAACGAGTACAAAAACAGAATCTTCTAATTTTTCGTTATGTCTTAGTGCATCTCCCCAAGCTTTATAAACTTGAGCCAATCTAAATGAATCATTCATTTCTAGACTCAGTTTGACGCTATATTGGAAGCAGCTTTTAGCGTACATAATCTTTTCCTCTGTCTCTTGCTTCATACAAATCTCTCCCAATTTCCTCACTATTTTCTCTTGAAGTGAAATGTCTCTTAATTTCTCAACTTCGTTATAACTTAGGTGAAGGAACCGCTCTGCCTGCTCCCAATCTTGCTTTTTTTCAAAAGTTTCCTCCAAGGTCTTTAAGACCTTGAGTAATTTTCTAATGTTATTGGTTCCATCAAGCCACTCTTGGCTTTCACGCAAAATAATTTCTGCTTCTTCCAATTTATTTATTGTCTTATAAGCCTTACCTAAACTATGCAGTGCGACAGCCTTATGTAGAGAAGTTTCAAGTTCATTAACAATGAGATTGAAATGCTGGAGAGCAGTATTGACCGCTTCCATATTACTTTTATTTCTTAATACATTCTCTAAGCGTTTCCATATACTATGCAATTGCTTCTCATCCTCAAGAGATTCATTGTAAGTAGCCGCATGTAGAAAGGCAAAGACTGACTCCTCTAAACAACCTTGCTCCTTTGTAACTTCACCTAAGCTGTTCCACCCAATTGCCAATTGCCTTATATTAAAGATTTCCTCAGCAATCTTAATTTCCTCTTTAAAGGTAATAGCTGCTTCTTTAAGCTTACGTTGCCTTCTTAATACACCTCCTAAACAATCTAACCCAATAGCCCAGTTCATCTTGTCATTAAGTTTTTTACTAATCTCAATAGATTGATTGAAAGCAGCAGCTGAATATTCTAAATGATCGGAATCTTTAAATACTTCTCCCAAGCGATTATATGCAACGGTCAATTGCTGTTGATTTCCAAGGGCATCTTCAATACTAATTTCCCGTTGGAAAGCAATAATCGCGTCGTCAAAATTCCTTTGCTGTTTATATACCTCTCCTAAACATCCCCATCCAGTTGCTACTGCTTTTTGATCATTCAGAGCTTCGGCAACTTCAATCTGTTCCTTAAATGTGTCAATCGCTTCATCAAATCTTCCCTGTCGTTGCAACGCTCTCCCTAGACAATTTAGACCGATCACTAATTGCCTTTGGTCACCCAGTTCTCTATCAATACTAATCTCACGTTGAAAGACATTGATGGCTTCTTCAAACTTGCGCTGATGCTGCAACAGTCCGCCCAAGCGATTCAATGCAACTGTTAATTGTTGTTGATCATTCGCTTCTTCATAAATGCGAATTTCATATTCTAATACAGTAATCGCTTCCAAAGATCTATCTTGCTGGCTGAATAAACCTCCTAGTTGCTTAAGTGAATTTATTAAGAGCTCATAATTACTAAGGCTTTCTGCAATATCAACTGATTGCTGAAAAGCGAAGATTGCATCTTCATAGTTGCTTTGATTCTGAAGTATTTTCCCCAAGCGACTCAGAATAGCTGCTAACTGCTTTTTTTCATTTAAATCTTGAGAAGCAAATAATTTATTTTTCAGGCTTAAAATTAGTCTTTTCTTATCGTGCTGTTCTTGTAGTGCTCTTTCTAGAAAAGTATATCCAATAATTGCCTGTCCTTTATCATTGAGTGCTTCACCAATAAAAATTGAACGCAGGAAGGCAACGATCATGGCTTCCCAATCGCCTTTTTCCCCTAGCGCTTTTCCTAAGCAATGTAGCCCGACTGCCAAGTGCTTTTGGCTATCTTTGAGGGATTCAGCAAGAGAAATTCCACGTTTAAAGGTAATAATTGCTGCTTCCAAATCACCCTTTTCTCTGAATACTTCTCCCAATTGGTTATAGGCAAAGACTAACTGTTGCTGATTATCAAAAGCTTCTTCAACACGAATTTCATGTTGGAAAGCAACGATCGCCTCATCAAAGTTTCTCTGTTCGTGGTAAACATCTCCTAAACATCCCCATCCAATTGCTACTTGTTTTTGGTCATTCAGAGCTTCGGCAACCTCGATCTGTTCCTTGAACGTGGCGATCGCTTCATCAAGGTTTCTCCGTCGCTGCAACACTCTCCCTAGACAATTCAGACCGAACACTAATTGCCTTTGGTCACCCAGTTCTCTATCAATACTGATCTCACGATTAAACGTAGTAATTGCTGATTCCAGATCATTCTGCTTTTGAAATATTCCCCCTAGCCGATTCAAGGTCACTGCTAGTCGCTTTTGATCGTTAGTCGCTTCACTGATTGTAATTAGACGCTCAAAAGTAACGAGCGATTCTTTAAGCCTACCCTGTTTCTGCAAGGCTCCACCTAAACAATTCAGACTAATTGCCAGGGAAGTTTTATCATTAAGAGTCTCAGCAATAGCAGTTGAGCGCTCAAAAGCAGCGATTGCATCTTCAAACTTCTCCTGCTGTTCCAGTAACCTACCTAAACGATTCAGACTAATAGCCAAGGACGTTTGATCATCGAGAGTTTCAGCAATGGCAATTGAGCGCTCAAAAGCAGCGATCGCTGCATCTAAGTCACTTAAGTCACCTCGTTCTAGAAATACCATCCCTAAACCATGTAGTCCAATTGCCACCTGCTCCTGATCATTAGAAGCTTCGGCGATGGTAATTTCACGTTCAAAAGTAGCGATCGCCTTTTCAAAATCGCGCTGTTTTCGTAAGACTCCACCCAAGCTATTCAGTTGTTTTAATTGACTCTCTTGCCGTTGAATTGGGTCGCTGATTCGTTCGATTGAATCCTGTGCACTCTCCAGAATCACTTCTGCTTCTGAAAGTTGTCCTTCAATAGCGAGATATTTTGCATGTTGAATCTTAAACCTGACACTGGCATACCAGTCGTTCAGTTGTTCCGCCCATGCCTGAACCCCCATCATCAACTCAATTGCTTGCTTCGAGTAGCTATACTTCAGCAAGAAGGGGCGTAGCGTTAAAGCAAACTGATATGCCGCTTCCTTTTGATCCTCCGAAATGGTATTCTCCCTCAGCCACTGAGCCGCTTGAAGCACATCATTAAAGTTTTCCGCAAGTTGATCTGCAATCTCTGGGCTTTCTACATCGTTAGACTGCACTAAATCAATGAAATATTCTGCATGTCGCTGAGCGGCTGTTTCCCAGAGATCTCGTTCTCGTGCTCGATCGCCAGCATAATCTCGCACCAGTGTATGAAACACATAGCGATCAGCACTTACTTCATTCAGTAGAGAGAGTTGATACAGTCGATCTAGCAACTCTTGAGTTTCCCACTTATCAGCTAATCCCCCAGTTACCATTGCCGTTTTTCGGGAAAATCCATCCTTGGCGCACACACTTAAACACGCAAATAGATTAATCTCAGCATCATTCAGCAATCTAAAACTTAAATTGAGGGATGCTGTCACATTGGGGTTAGAGTTACTTGGGTCTCGTAATCGCCGTAACCGAGTTTTCTCCTCTTGCAAAGATGCGGCATAATCAGCAAGGTTGCGTTGTCGTCCCCGTAATGTGGAACTAATAATCTGCAAGGCTAGCGGTAACCCATCTATTATTTGAATGATGCGATCAACAGCATCTGATTCCGCATTAACTCGATCTGCTCCCAGAACTTCTGGATGTCTGAGAAATTTTGCTGCATCATTCTGCGACAAGGGTTGTAAATCAATAATTCCATTTTTAGGAATCTCAAAAGCATTAAGAACTTGACGATCACGAGTTGTGACAATCAGAGCACATCGCTGACCACCAGGTAGCAAATCTCTTAGATCCTCGCCATCTTCATGTCCTACAGGACTGACATTATCAAAAATTAACAGCACTCGTCGGTATGCAAATACTTCCTGCATAATTGTTGCAGGTGATCGCTCATCCTCCTCATCAAACTTCTCACCGTTATGACGAGCAATTACGCGGGCAAAATCACAAGCAATCTCACGGATAGTTTTACCCTCTACTGGTAGTCCAATTACCCCATCGGGAAACTCATGTTTATACGAATCCGCAAAGCGAAACGCCAGTGTTGACTTGCCCATGCCACCACTACCAGAAAAACCCACACTCCTGCATCCCTTCTCGCTACCCGTGCCTAGTAGTTGAACCTCGAGTTGACGAAGTTCCTCGGTTCTTCCTGTAAAAGTTAAAGGGATCTTCTTCGGTAGTGAAAACAGCTGTTCAGATTTGCCTTGTGCGCTCGAATTACGCTGCTTAGCATGCCTTGTTGAAGTGTCGCCCGACGAATCTGGCTCACCCTTCGGGGGCGAAGGAGGGAAAGGTGAGCCAATTAAGGGTTTGCCGTGATCTCCGCGACCGTAGAACGAATCCCTTTCGCAACATTCAAAAAGGCTTCATCTCGATCAGTCCAGGTGGTAATGGGCTTTGTATCCTGAGGCAAGGCTTGAAGTTTACTGAAGGGTAATCCGTCCCAATCTACTGGACGCAGAATGATTGGCACTACTCGCGCCTCTCTCGACTCATGCCGCTCCATCGCTCGTCGGACTTCTTTGTCCATGCAATAGTCTGAGTTAATGAAATCCGCACTGATCAACAGCAAAATGATATGGGCGCTTTCTAAATTGCGATCGATTTCACCTGCCCACTCCTTCCCTGCACCAATTTTGCGATCGTGCCATTCCTTGATAATGCCCTGTCGTCTGAGTGTACTGAGATGGGTTGCCAGTTGATCGCGCAACGCCTCATCTTTGTGAGAGTAGGAAAAAAAGATTTTAATTTCTCCAGGTTGTGGAGCTACGTTCTGTGCAGATGTTTGAGAAGAGGGTTGGGAAGCCTGTGAAACATTCGCGTTGATTTGGAAAGGAACCTGGGTCGATTCTGAAAATTGTAGTTTTGACAGCACTTCAAACGCGAACGCACTGGCATGGGAAGCAGCGATTTCCTGAGATCCCGCCCTATCTGCCTTACCTTTGCCATCGATCAAGTCTGAAATACCCCGAATTACCATCGCAGCTACCTGCTGATTCGCTCGCACAGCCCCCAGAAAACCTCGCCCTTCCATCTCCACCGCGATCGCATCCCCGTAGTACTCCCGCAAAAACTTAAACACCTCTGACTGAGTGGAGTCAATCACCTTCTCACCTGCCGCGATCGGAGCTACAAACACACGCGGTACAGGTTCTCTCACTACAGACAAACGTTTCTGCCAATCTACTTTCCTTGCCTCTGCCCGTGCCCGGTGCTCTAGCCGATAAGCCGACAAGCCAATTTCCGGTCTGGGCTTGAACTGCTGTTCTGCTTTTCCCGACTCGTAGCCATACACTTTGGTCGAAGCGACCACATCCCCCAGAACCACATCTTTGATGCCGCCTGCTACCCCCACAAATAAGATCACATCTGGATGAAAGTAGGCGATTGCCCGATCCGCCTCTAATGCCGCACCCGAATTGCCTGCACCAATCTCAACAATCCCGACCTCCCAGGTTTGCCCTTCAGCAATGAACCGACCGCGCTCGTAAATCGTTCCTTGAGAGTGCGTCTCTTCTTGAAGGTCGGTCAGGTGGAAACGAACCGCCAAGTATTCGGCAGGAAGGGCGGTGAGAATAACGGCACGGGGCATGGGCAATTTCTCTGCAAGGCTTAAATATTCACTATTCTGGCAGCTAGCATCAGCTTTGCCCATAGTTTACGACTTTCTTCAGTTCTGGTCGATCGCCCATAAACAGTTCCTCGATTTGCTTAATTCTTCCTGCTAGTCTTGCTGCTTCGCGCGATCGAGCCATTCCGATGTGCTCTTCTGCTCCGAAGCAGCGATCGCTTGGTCAAACGCCAGCACGTTTTGAAGAATTTCCAGCCGCTTTGCCACATCCGTTTCAGCAGCCACACTCACCATTAACCCAAAGCGATCGAGTAACTGAGGACGTAGCCCTCCTTCCTCCGGGTTCATCGTTCCAACCAGCGTGAACGCCACTTTCTCAGGCTGCTGATTCTGCCCATCCCGCTGAACTACCAGTACACCTGTCGAGGTCACATCCAGGATGATATTAACGATATGGTCATCTAGCAGATTTACCTCATCGACATAGAGCAGACGGTCATTGGCTTCCACTAGCAAACCACTCTGCCACGTTGATTCGCTCCGCATCAAAGCATCAATCTTCCACCCACCCACTACCCGATCTTCTGTGGCATTAATGGGTAGCGTCACTGGCAACTGACCGTAAACCATCTGAGCGAACGCCCGTACTGCCGTCGATTTGCCCGTCCCTCGCTGTCCGCTAATCAGCACACCACCCAGTCGCTGCGGTGCCACATAAGCGATTTCTAACGCCAGCTTGATCTGCGCCTGCCCGACAATCCGGCTGTAGGGCAGAATCGGGATCGTAGATATGGTGTCTTGAATGTTGATTGAAGGCTGGGTTTCCACTGCTCTATCGCCGCCTGTAATCAGGGTGGTTAATCAATGCCTCGCTTAACTCTGTAGTCTAGCCTGCTGGAAAGCAGAATGCAGCCAGAGAATAACTGCTTGTCGCGTTTTACCTCTGGCAAAGGAGTAAAGTACAGCCGTTTTTATGGTCTCCAGCTTTCCAACCTTCACAAAAGCTTCTTGAAAAGTGATCCCCTTCTCCACCCACAACCAGTTCGTTTTGGGAACCCTGATCTAGGATCGCTCATAGAACCTTTTGCTATCGGTTATGCAAATGTTGCGGCTATCTTTCGGAGATCCAGCCACAAAGCCTGTCAGCACAGAATTAATGCCATCAGTCAAACGACAAACTCAGGAAGATTATGACATTGCCGAGCCTCGTGCCTCAGCCATGATCGAGTCTCTTCGCGCTTTTGGCTACAACATCCAGACCGCGATCGCTGACCTCATCGACAACAGTATTTCTGCTGGGGCAAAAACCGTCTGGCTAACCTTCTTTTGGGATGGCTCCGACTCGTATGTGTCCATTAGAGATGATGGGCGAGGCATGACTGAGGAACAACTGGTCAACGCGATGCGACCAGGTAGCCAGAGTCCTTTACAGGACAGAGACCCAAAAGACCTGGGGCGGTTTGGACTGGGACTTAAGACCGCTTCTTTTTCACAATGCAGACGGCTTACAGTTGCCTCGCGGTCAAAGGGGGGCGAAGTGGCGATCCGAAGATGGGATCTGGACTATGTGAACCAGGTTGATCAGTGGTGGCTCCTTCGTTCTGCTGCGAAAGGTTCGGATGGCAGGTTGACAGGTTTGAACGAAATAACCAGCGGTACGATTGTTCTTTGGGAGTGCATGGATAGACTTGTTACCAATGCCAAAAAGAGCGATCGCGAAGCGCATAACCATTTTCTCGAAAGCATCGAGGTGGTCGAGAAACACCTGGCAATGGTGTTTCACCGCTTCCTGGAGAAGCGCAATCGGCTGAAGATTCTGATTAACGGCAGAGCGATTGAACCGTGGAACCCCTTTCTGCCAGAGTCTACGGCAACTCAGATTCTCCCAGAAGAAAAATTTCCCTGGCAGAAAGACAAACTGATTGTTCAACCGTATGTGCTACCTCACCAGTCCAAGCTTGATCCAGAAACTCATGCCAGCGCTGCTGGTATCAACGGCTGGAATGCTCAGCAGGGATTCTATGTTTATCGGAATGAGCGGTTACTGGTTGCGGGAGACTGGTTAGGACTGGGTTTTCAGAAAGAAGAACACTGCAAGCTGGCTCGGATTCAGATCGATCTGCCAAATTCAATGGACGATGACTGGAACATTGATGTAAAAAAGTCCAGAGCACGCCCACCCGCTGCGCTCAAGTCTGACCTCAAGCGTATTGCTCGCCTGACCCGGCAAAAGGCAGTTGAGATTTATCGCCATCGCGGTAAGGTAATCGCGCGCGAAAATGCGGACAAACACGTTTTCCCCTGGGATAAAAAGATCAGGAGAGGCAAGATCTTTTACTCGATTAATCAGGAACATCCACTCGTAAAGGAGGCAATGAGTCTCCCTAAAGAGCACCAGTCCGTTGTTCGCGCTCTGATACGGCTGCTTGAAGAGACTGTCCCAGTGCAACAAATCTGGATTGACAGCGCTACTGAGCCGGAAAAACACAGCCAACCGTTTGAAGATACCCCTTCAAGCGAAGTCGTGGCGGTCATGACTGAGATTTACCGGGCTTTGCGGAAAAGTGGACTGGCACCGCAGCAGGCTCGCGATCGCATCCTGACAATGGAACCCTTCCAGCACTTTGAAACTCTGGTGCAAACCTTATCTGATCAGCTACCCGGAGAGCCTCCAGCATGAATCCGTACGAAACCGCTCGCCAGATGGCTCAACTTCTGTTGAAAGGAGAACAAACTCCTACCCCTTCTCTGATTCGAGAGAAAGTTAGCACTGTTGTGGCGATGCTCTCCAGTCAGGGTATGGCTGAGGGACTGGACGAAGCCGCTCTGGTCAGAGAACTGGAGAGCCTGTATACCATCTGGATCGGTCAGCCGACCTTCCTGGATGACCAGCAGGGACATGAACCCTGGTTGCCTCAGCATAAAGCAGACATTCATTGGGACTTCTGGAACCGCTACCAGCGTTACCTGGAGGAGGAAAAGGGCTGGTCACCTTTCACGGTCGATCGGCTGGAGCAACTGACCGATTCGATTCTTGAACGACTGGAGTCTCCAGAACGACGAGGTGCCTGGGATCGCCGGGGGATGGTCGTGGGGCAGGTGCAATCTGGCAAGACTTCCAACTACACGGGACTGGTCTGCAAAGCCGCTGATGCGGGCTACAGCTTAATCATTGTACTGGCTGGGCTGCATAATAGCCTTCGCAGCCAGACACAGCTTCGCCTGGATGAAGGCTTTTTGGGTCGTGACTCTCAGCTTCAGAGGCGAGCGTCTGACACGGCTGATGCCGCTATGGGGGCTGGAAAAATCCCTGTAGGCAAGTATCTTCTGGCTCATTCTGGAACCAGTAGTGCGGAGAAGGGAGACTTCAATACAAAAGTTGCGGACCAGTTAGGACTTGTTCCGGGTGGCAATGATCCAGTCCTGATGGTCGTCAAGAAGCATAAATCTGTTCTGAATAATCTGATTAAATGGGTGGTGAGCCTGCGAGGGGCACCGGATGAGCAACTTGGCAGAAAAGTTGTGAGAAATATTCCTCTACTGGTGATCGATGACGAAGCAGACAATGCTTCTGTCAATACGGGGCAGGTCGCTCTTGATGAAAACGGCAAGCCATTAGACGATCAGGACCCGACTGCAATCAACGGACTCATTCGCAAGCTGCTGCACAGCTTTGAGAAAAGTGCCTATGTTGGCTACACAGCCACTCCCTTTGCCAATATCTTTATTCATCCGCAGATACAAGCCAATCAATACGGTGAAGACTTATTTCCCCGACACTTCATCATCAATCTGCCCGCTCCATCCAATTATGTCGGTCCTGTACAGGTTTTCGGTCTGGACGCAGATTCAGCCGCTGATTTAGATCAGGCAGACGGTCTGGACATTGTTAGAACCGTAGATGATTACCAGGACTGCCTCCCTACAGGACCTAAAAAGGATCAGGTTCCTGCTTATTTACCAGGTTCTTTGAAAGAGGCACTGCGTGCCTTTATCCTTACCTGTGCCGTCAGAATCTGGAGAGGGCAGGGCACTGCCCATAATTCGATGCTGGTACACGTGACTCGCTATACAGATGTACAGGAGCGTGTAGCACAGATGGTGCTTGATGAAATCACGGCGCTGCAACGGCATCTACGCTACGGCGATGGCGATGCCCCGAATCAGGTGCTGGATGAATTCAAATACCTCTGGGACACTGATTACGTTCCGACCAGTGAAGCAATCATTGGCACCGCATTGCTTCCAGATGCAGTGATTCCAGACTGGCAGGCAGTTAGCCCTCTAATCTACCAGGCAGCCGCTAGAATTCAGGTCAAGAAAATCAACGGTACGGCAAAAGACATCCTTGATTATTGGGAGAACAAGAATGGCTTGAATGTGATCGCGATCGGAGGTGACAAATTGTCTCGTGGTTTAACCCTTGAGGGGTTGAGCGTCAGTTACTATCTGCGAGCATCCAAAATGTATGACACTCTGATGCAGATGGGACGCTGGTTTGGCTACCGACCGGGCTATCTTGATCTCTGCCGCCTCTATACAACTGACGAACTGGTGGAATGGTACAAGCACATCACTGTCGCCAGTGAAGAACTGCGCCAGGAATTTGACTATATGGCGAAGATGAGTTCTACACCTGAAGAATTTGGACTCAAAGTACGGACCCATCCCTCTGGGCTGATCATCACAGGCACTAACAAAATGCGGTCAGGGGTTACGATGCAACTGTCCTTTGCTGGCAGCATCAGTGAGACTTCCCTGTTTTCAAAGGACGATCGCATTAATCAGAAGAATCTTCGCGTCACAGAAGAGCTCGTTGCCAGCCTGGGTAGCCACT
>JBGTJW010000328.1:0-21750 GCA_041744955.1 Stenomitos sp.
CGGGCAATACCTCCAGCCCAGCCAAAAACATCTCGGCGTTGTAGATTTTGTGCGACCGGAGCAGTTTAACGCCTGGAGAGTTTATGGTGAAGCGCTAGGCTTCTTGCAGGTAGTTGCTTCGCCACTTACGCGCAGTTCCTACCATGCCGAGCAAGTCAGAGCGCTAATGGAACGCTTTCCACGGGAAAGAGGCGATCGGCTGCAAGCGGTTAACCGTGAGCAAGGTTGAGCATTTGAACGATTATCACTTGCTATGTTCTGTGCAAACAGTGAGGTACATTAAAAACCTGTCTGCTGGAATTTAGCCCATTTCTCAAAGTTCTCAAGGTTAGAGTGCTTTAAGATTAGGGCATTCTATGGTTGTAAAAAGCCCTTTAAAGAACTTAGCGAGGCTTATGAGTCAGGCATGGCATCACATTCACACTTTTAATAGTGACTCTAGCTTATTTGGTGGTGTACGCTCAGTTGCTATCAATCCATGTCGTGAAGTTATAGCTTGTGGTAACGATGATAATACAATCAAGTTGTGGACTCTTAGTAATGGGCAACCATTAACGCATTCTTTTAAGCACACTAAAGGTGTTCGCTCCCTTGCTTTCACGCCAAAGGGGGACAAAATCGTTAGTGGCGGTGATGACGGAGCAATTAGGGTATGGGACGTAAATACATCTCAAGAAATACTGACTTTAAGGAATCATTCTAATTCAGTCACAGCAATTACCTTGCTCCCAATTTACAATTTTATTGTCAGTGGTAGTGATGACCACTCAATTAAGATTCATAGTCTTGAAGATGGAAAAGAAGTTCAAACGTTAATAGGGCATTCCAGTTATGTGCAAGCTGTTGCTGTAAGTTTAGATAATACATTCATTGCTAGTGGTAGTTGTGATTGTACAGTCAAGCTTTGGAAAGCTGGAACTTATGAAGAGTTGTTTTCTTGGTCTGCCCACTTAAAAGATGTGCGTACAGTAATTTTCAGTCCTGACGGTCAAACGCTTGCAAGCAGCGGAGATGATGGAGACATTATTTTATGGGACGTGAGGACTGGCTTATCCAAATGCACCATACAAGGTTACTCGTGCAGTGTGCGTAGTTTGGGCTTTAGTTCTAATGGACAGTTCCTTGTAAGCGGTGGAGACGATGGCTACGTTAAAATTTGGGATTTGACACAAGGCACATTATCTTATGCTTTTCATGCTCATTCGACAGGAGTTAGTTCAGTTGCTTTCGGTTTCAACAATCAAGTTATTGTGAGTAGTAGCTGGGATAAGACGGTTAAAATTTGGGTTGTCGAAACAGTAATTCCTCAATCTCAAAAAACAGGATTATTTGGGGGATTATTTGGAAAAAAACAGTCCGATTCTCACCCTGTTTCCTCATTGCCAAAATTTATTCTTCAACAGATTCAAGAAGTTAGTAAGACACTAAGTCAGTGTTCACCCAAGCTCCAAACAATTAATGCTGAAGCTGATACTTACAGTTTTCAATGGGAAACTTCTAAAATCCCAGCGAGAAATCTACAACTATCTTTGGAAGATTGGAATCACTGGCTGAAGAAGTGGAAACGCGAGGAGGAAGAGCGTAAAAAAGAACAACGCTCTAGAGAGAGGCTGCGTCTTAGAGAAGAGCGCTTGGCGATAGAACGGCAAAGAGAGGAACGCCTCAGAAAAGAGCAACAGTTACGGGAGGAGAAACTTAAGCAACAGCAGCAACCAACAAGCAGTTCTTGGGGCAACGGTTCATCGAGTCCGCAAAAGGAGAAAATTGACTTCTGGGGTGGCAGTTCATCAGGTAGCTCAAGTGGTAAAACCTACGTTAAACCGCACACTCGCGCCGATGGAACATACGTCAAAGGTCATTATCGCAATAAGTAATGAAAAGTATCGTCGCAGTGCAGTATAAAAACTCCAATGCCCCTGCCCGTTAAGAGATTGCATACGCTTCGCTTTTTCTAGAATCATGGCAAGCTAAAAACCGGGTGTTGAAAGCTAGTAGCCTTATCTCATGTCACAACGTACGATCGTCATTCTGGGTGCCGGAGCCTGGGGCACCACGTTAGCGGGGCTAGCCACTGCCAAAGGGCACACTGTACACATATGGTCACGCCAACAGGGTGACTTGCAAACTGCTCTCGGTGACGCTGATCTTGTCATCTCGGCTGTCTCCATGAAGGGGGTCAGTGCAGTGGTCGAGCAAGTGCGGCAGGTGGCGATCGCCCCGCACACGGTTTTTGTCACTGCAACCAAAGGGCTGGCAGCTACTAGCAGCGCTGACACTATGCCCCTGCTACCGTCCCAGATCTGGCAGTCAGCCTTGCCGTCGCATCCGGTTGTTGTGCTGTCAGGACCCAATCTCTCCCAAGAAATTCAGCAGGGCTTACCCGCCGCCAGCGTGGTTGCCAGCCACGATCGAGCCGCCGCCGCAACGGTGCAGGCAGCGCTCTCGTCCAATGCGTTTCGGGTTTATACCAATCCCGATCTGCTGGGCGTTGAGCTGGGTGGAACGCTCAAAAACGTGATTGCGATCGCGGTGGGAGCCTGTGACGGTCTGCAACTGGGTACAAATGCGAAAGCCGCGCTCGTCACTCGTGGACTTGCCGAAATTATTCGTGTGGGCACTTACTGGGGCGCAAAACCAGAAACCTTCTATGGTCTGTCTGGTTTGGGTGATTTGCTGGCAACCTGTAACAGTGCGCTCAGTCGCAACTACCAGGTTGGTTATGGACTGGCTCAGGGCAAACCACTCACCGCTATCATCGCCCAACTTCAGGGCACAGCAGAAGGCGTAAACACGACCCAGGTCTTGATAAAATTAGCCAACGAGCAAGCGATCGCCGTACCCATTTCCTACCAGGTCGATCGCCTGCTCAAGGGCGACATTACACCACAGGCTGCTGTCGAAGCACTGATGCTACGAGACTACAAGCCAGAGATTCACTAGGTTCATTTCAAGGAATTCAGAGCCAAACCAATGTCACTCATTACCGCGATCGCAGCCTTGTTTAGTCAGCCACCGATTCCGTTTAAGCCCGAGCAACAGACGTTAAAGGGCTGGGCAATGTACTGTTTGCGCGATCGCGGCTTCAAAGTCATTTATGCCCAAAACGCCGATTTTGCCGTTGAAACGCGGGAAGGCAGCAAAGTGTATTTCAGCGTCACCGAAGATGCGACGAATCTGGACGAAAAGATCGGTTGGATTGTGCGCGATCGGGCGACTCAGCAAATTACCGTGATTCCACCCCAGTCTTAACCAGCTACCAGCGCCAGCCTGACGCGCTCAGGAAACCCTTGCTTTAGACGATGGGCGCATTTTGGAAGCCTGACTACGCATAAAGCGATCGGCGATTTTAGACCGTTGCTGCCAGCTTGACCGGAGCGGGTTATCCACTCTTACGGGACTCAGCAGGTGAGAGAGTTCCTCCCAAAGCGAGCGATCGGCGGTATGAAGATCGACGAGTACGAGGATGACCCCTAACAACAGCAGCGTGACACCAAACATAAACAGACCCAACGAGATGGGCACCAGCCATTCCAGGTCAATCAACGTTCTCAACGCTAGCGCGAAGGTACTGGCGATCGCACAGAGCAACGCATAAGCATTTGCCAAAACCCCGTACCGCACGACCTGGTAGCGATACTGTAGCTGACGGAGAGACTTTTTGGCTTGGAGGATGCGATTCGTGCCGCGATCGATCCCCTTGCTATCGCTTCTTGCTTTGCCTCGCATATCACTAGCCTCCAGCAAATCAAGACACTGGCGACTGGCGACTTGCAGAGTTTCTTCAAGTGCTGTTTGGCGTAAGCTGACGCGATTCAACAGCAGCACGCAGGCAAACGTCATCAGCACCGAGTTCAAAATTAGTTGGATTAATTGAGTGGTCTGCTCAACGCTCATGGGGATTCCCTCAGCCATGCGGCTATGTAGGCAAATGATACGGGTTGTTTGTCAACGACGCAACCAATAGTCATCAATATCATAGATTACTTTAGTACAAGCGAACTATAAAGACGGCAATTAGTTTAAGAGGGCTTACGCAAAGATCCCCGACTTCTACGCTGGAGTAGGGGTGATGGCTAAGTTGTGAATTGGTTTAATAGGGCTTACGCAAAGATCCCCGACTTCTACGCTGGAGTAGGGGTGATGGTTAAGTTGTAACCAGAAGTCGGGGATCTAAACACTTGATGCGTCAGTCGTATTTAAGTAAGACGGCTAGCTTTACCAGGTTCAAAAGGCGCAAAGCCATGCACCCCTAGTAAAAAGCAGAAAGGAATTATGTCGCTGCATTACATAATTAGTGACGTGATGATGGCTATGCCAGGATAAGATCCCCGTAAACATTGTGAAAGTCGATCGCCTGCTCAAACGCAAATGCCAAAGAAAACGCTGCTAACCAATACAACCTGTGAACAGAATGGCAGTTCTAGCCAACTGGTTGTCTTACTTCATGCTTATACGCATACGTCCAAGTCTTTAAGCGATGTGCGATCGGCAGTGAAAGTGTCTCTACCCAACGCCGATCTGCTGATGCCGGATTACCCGGCGGGACTGTTCGCTAATACAAGCCCCGGACGAGTTGCAAACCAATTGGTGCAGTACATTGAGGATGCGGTCGTTCGACGAGCAACACGACCAGACGGCAGGCAGTACGATCGCATTCTTTTGATTGGGCATAGTGCCGGAACGCTGTTACTTCGTAAAGCCTATGTGATTGCGATGGGCTACGACAGCGACAATGTGGAAGTAGGCAAGACGAAGCCACGCGCCTGGGCAACAAAGGTCGATCGCCTGATCTTAATGGCTGGCATCAATCGCGGCATCTCGCTAGAGACGCGACCCGAAGAGATGCGTTGGGTCAAATTTCAAGCGCAAAAACTGGGTTACATCATCTTTGCTCTCACCAATACTGGAAAATTTATCCGCAGTCTGTCACGAGGCAGCCCGTTTATTACCAATCTACGTATCGAATGGATTCGGTTGAGTCAAGGCTCTACAGTTGAACTGCCACAGACGATTCAGCTTCTCGGCGAACTGGATGATGTGGTCAATGAGGAGGACAACATTGATGTTGCAACCGACTATAACTTTAAGTACCTCAAAGTCCGAGACACAGGGCATGGCTCGATCGTGCACTTTCAGGAACCAGAAATTGGAGCCTACCGCCAGGAGCGATTTCAGTCTGCACTGGTCACACCCTTTGACGCGATCGAGGGTGATGTGATTCCCAATGCAAACGTTGACCTGTCTAAAGACCAAATTGTCTTCATCATGCATGGCATTCGCGATACAGGCTTATGGACAAACGCGGTGCGCCAAGCCATTGAAGCGCAGAAAAAAACAGCCTATGTCAGTGTGGCAGGGTATGGCTATTTTCCGATGCTACGGTTTTTGTTGCTAGGTGCCCGTCAGACAAATGTGCGCTGGTTTATGGACGAATATACTGAAGCGATCGCCCGCTATCCCAGGGCAGCTCTGAGCTACATCGGTCACAGTAACGGCACCTATTTAATCGCCAGCGCTTTAGAACGGTATCGCGCCTGCAAAATGGATCGCATTGCGTTTGCTGGCAGCGTTGTCCGTAGTGATTATAACTGGGATGACTTAGTGAGCCAGGGGCGTGTCCAAACCATTCGCAATGATGTTGCCTCTGCCGATTGGATTGTCGGCATCTTTCCCGGCTTTTTTGAACTTTTGCACTTCAGTGACCTGGGCACCGCCGGACATAACGGCTTTACCGATGACGAAGGCAAGAGAAATACTGTCGCCTATTTTAAGGGTGGTCATGGTGCCGCCCTACAACCGCAAAACCACGACTCGCTGGCACACTTTGCGCTGACCGGCGAAATCGTGCGAGAAGACAGTCTCTTAGTCAAGCAACAGTCTACCGTTGTGGCTTTAGTGGCAAAACTGTGCTGGGCAGTCTGGGCTGTGATCGCGATCGCCCTACTGGCACTGGGCATTGCGATCGTTTCCCTGCTGGCTCTGCTGAGTGTTCCTGTGGGCGTTTCCTGGCTGCTCTATGCTGGTCTGGTGCTGCTATTGCTGTATACGCTGTAGCGTTCTGGTTGTGCAGGTGAGCCGATCAACTATTCCTCGACTCACCCTCCCTTGAAAATACGGCTTGCGCTCAGCCACTGACCAAAAGGGCAACCGGAAAATGCTGGAGTGCATCACCAATGGCGATCGTGCCCTGGCTTTGCATGGGTTGAGTGGTAATGACGTTTGTCCAGGTCGAAGGTAAGCCCGACGGCAGTACGAGATGCGTGTTTTTCCAGACGGCTGTACCAAGCGGACGTTCTCCAGGCTGAACCAACGGGGTGAAGAAGCGAGGCGCGATCGCGATCGCGGTCTGTCCGCACACCGTTCTAGCAAACGCAATAATGTGATTTTGCAAGTCGCCCGACACCTCAAGCGGTTGATAATCACCCTGTTGAAACAAGTTGGTATAGGCTTTTCGGGCTTGTAGCAACTGATAGGTCAAAAACAATTTAATGTTGCCTGTTGCCCGTGTTTCAAAGAGATCATCAATCAGCGCTAAAGGGTTCTGTGGCAACTTAGTTTTAAGCTGATCCAGTACCTTCATACGCTGCTGATAGTCGATCGGACGACGGTTATCAGGATCAACAAAACTCAGATTCCAGAACTCATCGCCTTGATACAAATCAGGTACACCGGGAGCCGCATTTCTCAACAAAACCTGTGAGAGTGAATTGAGGATGCCATACTCTGCAATCATTGCCTGGAAGGGTCTAAATTGAGCGAGAAACTCATTGGTTTCAGGTGCATCTAGCAACGTTTCTGCAAAAGCAATAAACCCATTTTCATACTCGCTATCAGGACGCAACCAGGCAGTATGAACCTTTGCCTCGCGGACTGCTTTAATCAGGTAATCTTTGAGGCGATCGACGAAGGCTGGAAACTCTGCTTCATCAAAGGGAAAAGAACCCACTAATGTTTGATACAGAAAGTACTCATCATTGCGATCGGGTATGGTTCTACCACCCAACCGCTCCTTTTTACTAAAGTTAATGTCTGCCCATTGCCTAACCTGCTTTGCCCACGCATCCGGTATTTCTGATAACACATTTAAGCGCGCTCTGACATCTTCGCCCCGTTTTGTATCGTGGGTGGAGGTCGTATTCATTGAATGCAGCCAATGGGCTACCTTGTGCTGATTAAAGGTATGAAACTGCTCTGGAAGAATACCAAAATGGCTCGGATTGCCGCCCACTTCATTCAAAGACAGTAAGCGATTATAACCATAGAGCAGTGTGTCTTCAATGCCTTTTGCCATCAACGGTCCAGTCAATTGCTGCATCCGCATGACAAAGCGCAAGCGATCGGCTTTTTGCTCGTCGGTCAGATAGTCTTCATCGTTTCGCAGCAAAATAGCTTCGATATATTCCAGCTCTCGTTGTAAGAGCGGTACTTGCTTTTTCGCGGCGGCGATCGTGGTCTGAATAATTTGACGATCGGTTTCACTCACCACATCAGAGGCAATATACGTTCGATAGATGGGAAAGAGTGCCAAAATTTCGCTTAACGCACGTTTCAACCCATAGGCAGTAAAGTCGCCGCCCGATCGCGTTTGCCCTGCTATCCGCTTCAACCGTTGAGCAAGATTTTCGACATCACCTGCCAAATTTTTTTCAATAATAAGCCATTTCTTCTCGGCTGAGAGGCGATCGTAACTCGACGCTACGCCTGTGAATGTGGTGTAAAAGCGATCGAACGCGGATTCATTCTTGGCATCGCAAAAAAGCCCATTCACATAATTGAGAAACTCATAGCCACTGGTGCCCTGAACCTGCCACTCTGTTGGCAGTGACTCTGTTAATTCCAGTATTTTTTCGACTGTGATATAGACATCACCAATTTTTTCACGAAGCCGCTCTAAATATTCAACTGGATGATAAAGACCGTCAATGTGATCAATGCGTACTCCGGTAAAAATACCCTCTTCAATCAGTTGAGCAATGAGCGAATGTGTTTTATGAAAAACTTTAGGCTCTTCCACTCTGACTGAAATCAACTCATTCACAGTAAAGAAGCGACGATAGTTGATTTCTTCGGCTCCAACCTTCCAAAAGGAAAGTCGATAAAATTGCTCATTTAGCAAGCTATCGAGTAGGTTAAAGCTTTCGGGGCTACCGACTTCACCATTAAACGACTGCACATTAGCCGCAATTAGTTCTTTAACGGCTTCATTTTGTTCGTGCAGTTCCCAGAGTAGCCCTTTCACAAATGCTACCTGGTCGTACCGTTCCCTACCTTTGGCTTCGGCTGGCAGATTTTTGAGCAAGTAAAGGATGCCCAGCAGTTTAACAAAATCCGGGTGCCGCCGACCTAAAGACTTCGTTAGCTGCCCCAAATTATAGGTGATGAAACGTGCATAGGATTCAATCCGAACAGGCAACCGCAAACTATAGTAATTAACACTTAAGCCTGTTTCATCATACGCAATTTTTATTTCACCATTTTCAATGCAATCGCTATATAAGTTACCTAAAAGTGGTGCCAGTACCCGTTCACGAATCTCTTCATAAATGTGATTCCAGTCAATATCAAAATAGTCAAAACTATCCGAATCGGAACCATTTTCCAGCACATCCATCAGCCACAAGTTTTGGCTGTCGTATGCCATGTGGTTGGGCACAATATCCTGTAGCCAACCGATTTGATGCTGTTGCATAGTGCTGACTAGAGCATCGAACGCCTCACGATCGCCCAGTTCAGGATTAAGCTGAGTTGGGTCTACAACGTCATAGCCGTGGCTGCTTCCAGCTCGAGCTTTGAAGATGGGAGATGCATACAGATCAGAAATACCCAACGCGGCAAGATAAGGTACGATCGCCGTGGCAGCCGCAAAGTCATACTCCTGGCGAAACTGAAGGCGATAGGTTGAAACTGGAATTTTCATATATGGTTGCTCATTAATTGACTCATGCAGTCGATTCAGGCATAGCATGATCAAGCGGAAATTGGGCTATGCCTGATTAAGGGAAAAGCGGGTTACGCTTGATAAAGGGCAAAACTCATTCCGGGCATTGTAAGAAGCTGACGAGACTCTAACTCGATCGGCAAACTCGGCTTCGTTCCTAACCACTTTTCATCCGCCGAATCCAAAATCTTTTGCCATTTTGCCTCAGGAAATTTGGACTCGAAGCTGACTGCTTCCTGGTTAAAATTCATGATGCAGAAAACTTGGCTATCAGCAGACAAACGGTGAAGCAAGAGCAGCTTTTTGTCTTCTAACGCAGTCGCTTCTAAGTTCTGCTTATCCAGCTTTTTGAGGGCAGGAATGGTGCGCCGAAGCTGAATGAGATGCTGATAGAGTTCGCGCAGGACTTTGTGTTTACCTTCGCTCCGTTTTTCCCACTGTAGCTGCGATCGCTCAAAGGTTTCTTTACTTTGTGGATCAACGTATTCCCCTTCTAAATGAAAGTGCGAGAATTCACGTTTTCTGCCTGCTCTTACTGCCTCCACTAAATTTGCGTCCGTGTGGCTAACAAAGTAGAGAAACGGTGCGTCTTCACCATATTCTTCACCCATAAACAGCAGTGGTACATTGGGCGACAGTAACAGGACGGCTGCTCCCAGCTTTAGCGCGTCGAAGGACACCAGATGCGTGAGACGATCGCCCAGCATCCGATTGCCGACCTGATCATGGTTTTGGATGCAGACGACAAACTGCTCACCCGGAAAAGCGCTGGAGTCACTACCATGCCAGCGATCGCGAAACGGCGAGTACTCCCAGGAGTGGACAAAGCCTTGCTTGATTGCCTTTGCTAACTGCCCACAGGTGCCGTAATCCTGGTAGTAGCCGATCTGTTCGCCTGTGAGCAACGCATGAACACAGTGATGAAACCCATCATTCCATTGAGCATCCATCCCATAGCCACCCTTATCCAGCCCACGTAAGATGTTGACATTATTGACATCGTTCTCGGCTGTGAGGTAGAACTTCCGCCCTTGCTGCTGGGAAAACTCAGCTACCCGCTCCGCCAACTCTTGAAGGAAATGTTTGGCGTTCAGGTCAATGATGTGATCTGTCGCATCCAGTCGCAGCATATCAATGTGAAACGTCTCAAACCAATACACTGCATTTTGCAGAAAGTAGTTGCGGACTCCGTAGCTCTGAGAGTCATCAAAGTTCAGCGCACTACCCCAAACGCCATTGTACTTTGTGGTGAAATAAGGGCCGTAATCGCTGAAGTAGCTTCCTTCGGGTCCGAAGTGGTTATAAATGACATCCAGTACCACCGCCATGCCCTGCTGATGGCACGCATTGACGAGACGCTTCAAGCCCTCAGCGCCACCGTAAGTGTTTTGCACTGCAAAGGGATAAACCCCGTCGTAACCCCAATTGCGATCGCCCGGAAACTGTGCCACGGGCATCAGTTCGATCGCGTTGACCCCCAGCGCTTGCAAATCGGGCAGCCGGGTAATAATGGCATCAAATGTGCTGTCAGGCGTAAACGTGCCTGTATGTAGCTCGTAGATGATGAGTTCGTCTAACGGAATGCCCGACCACTGCTGGTCTTGCCAGCGAAACGCAGCATGATCAACGACCTGAGAGGGACCATGCACACCGTCTGGCTGATAGTGCGAGGCGGGATCAGGGCGCTCGATATCGTTACCCAACTGATAGAAGTACTGGGTTCCGGGAGCGATGTCTTCAGCCGTCACTTGCCAATACCCTGAGCCAACCGGCTCCATCGGCAACAAGCGTCCGCCAGGAGAAATAACATTCACTGCAACCTTCTCATGCTGTGGTGCCCAAACTGTAAACTGACAGCGATCGCCCTGATAAAAAGCGCCAACATCCATAGAAAATCGCCCTGTGCTTCCGATACTTTCTAGGGACTATATTTCTCCTCAACGCGGCAATGCAACCTATCAAAAAGAGGATTTTTGCCATGATTCACAAAAGGATGGTAATTTTATCCTGATTTCATTGCCGTGTGCCACGTTTAAGAGGGTTATCAGGATGCCCACGACTCACGCTTTAAACAGTCTCTAGACTAAGAGCACTGATTGCTTGACGCTACACCTAACTGGAGAGTTCATAATGGCAACGTCACCTTTCTGATCCTCTATTGCAGGCACAAGAAACATATGTCCCATCGCTTCTTGGCAAAAAAAGGTTCTCTGGCTCTTATGGTAGGGGCGATCGCCACTGTCAGTGTTCTCAACGCCTGCTCCACCGCTCCACAAAACCAGGCTCAAATGTCTAACCCTACTGCCACTACTGCTGGAGCCAAGCAAATGGATCACGGTGGCATGAACCACGGTGGCATGAATCACGGCAGTGGAGACCCTATGTCGATGGATCTGGGTCCAGCCGATGCTGAATTTGACCTGCGCTTCGTCGATGCGATGACTCCCCATCATCAGGGAGCCGTCGAAATGGCAAAAGAAGCACAGCAAAAGTCCAAACGTCCTGAAATCAAAAAGCTGGCGGCTAACATCATTCAGGCTCAGGACAAAGAGCTTAACCAGATGAAGCAGTGGCGGCAAGCCTGGTATCCCAAAGCCAGTGCTGAGCCGATCGCCTACCACGCTGAGATGAAACACTCCATGCCCATGTCTCAAGACCAGATCAAGAGCATGATGATGAGCATGGATTTAGGTGCAGCAGATGACCAGTTTGATCTGCGGTTTCTCAATGCCATGATTCCGCATCACGACGGCGCTGTCGTGATGGCACAGGATGCTTTGAATAAATCGAAGCGACCTGAAATCAAAAAGCTGGCGCAGGAAATCCTTGCTTCTCAGAAAGCTGAAATCAACCAAATGCAGCAGTGGAAACAAGCCTGGTACAAGCAATAGTTCGGGCTACGAGCTTTCATCTGCTTTCATTGCTACCTGAAACGCTGGTCATCCAATGCTTGTGGAGGAATCTGCCAATGACTCACGCCTCTCAACGATCGCCGACTCAAATAACGCTCTCCCTACTCATGTTGCTGCTGCTAGCGACTCCGCTGCGCGTTTCGGCTCATGCGGGGCACGGCAACGAATTTGAGGGCGGCAGTCATGCGGCTCAATCTGCTGATGCGGTGCAAGTCGATGCGGAAACAGCGAAGCGGCTAGAGCTAAAGGTTGAAGCCGTTTCCCGTCAACGACTGGCGTTTGGCATCAAAACCACTGGTCAGATTGAATCACTGCCGAACCAGCGGGTGGAAGTGACCACTCCAGTTAAGGGAACGGTGACGCGGCTATTGGTGCAGCCCGGAGATACAGTGCGTGCTGGTCAGGCAGTGGCAATGATGACCAGCCCAGAATTGGCAGAACTGCGAACCACGGCGCTAGACCGTCGATCGACGGCGATCGGCTCCACTCAACAGGCACAGGCAGACTTGAGACTGGCGCAGCAAAACGTTGCTCAACAACAGAAAATTGCCGCGACGGACATCGCTCAAGCCCGTACCCAACTCAGCTTTGCTCAAGAGCGGTTCGATAAAGATCGGGAACTCGCTGCCAGCGGTGCCCTGCCCCGACGCACCTTTCTAGAATCCGAAACTAAACTGGCAGAAGCAAAAGCGGCTCTGACCAAAGCCACCAGCCGCTTAGAGGTCTCCGAAGCTGCCGCCCAACTGCAACGGGCAGAGTCGGCTGTACAGGTGGCTCGATCGCAAGTGCAACTGAGTGCAGAGACGTATCAAACTCGCCTCCGGCAACTGGGCGCGAGTGCCAACCAGGATGGCACCATCACCATTACGGCTCCCATTGCGGGCACGATCGCCGATCGTGAAACCACGACGGGCGAATCGGGCGAGGATGCAGGCAAGAAGGTGATGACCATCATCAACGGCAGCAGCGTTCAAGTAAGCGCCAATGTTTATGAGAAAGACCTCGATCGCATTCAGACCGGGCAACGAGTTCAGATGACCGTTGCTAGTTTGCCCGATCGCACCTTTCAAGGACGCATCAGTGTCATAGGCGCAGTGGTTGAAGGTGAAACCCGCGTAGTGTCAGTGAAGGCACAACTCGACAATCCGGATGGGGTTTTGAAACCAGGCATGTTTGCAGAGTTAGAAGTGCTCACTGATCGCACTCCTGCCGCACTGTTAGCCATTCCGAAATCAGCGCTGGTGACAACCAACGATCAAAAGACGATCGTGTTTGTGCAAAATGGCGCTGCCTTTCAGCCCACCGAAGTCACCTTAGGTCGAGACGCAAGCGAGTTTGTCGAGGTCAAAAACGGGTTGTTTGACGGCGATCGGATTGTGACTCAGCGCGCCAACCAGTTGTATGCTCAATCGCTGCGCGGCAGCAAGCCAGCCCATGATCACGGAGAACCGATCGCGGTGTCCGCTTCTAACCCGCAAACCTCAATTCCCTGGTGGATTGGAATTCCGGTAGGAGGAGCGCTGATGGCAGGGACGTTTGCTGCTGGCATGGTTTGGGCAAGGAGGGGCGATCGCAAGGCGTTCGTTCCACCATCTAATGGTCACAACCAGCATGAATCCGTTGATGATTTTAGTCTGGCTGATGCTGCTGGCAAGCCAACCCCTGCTTTAAAGTCGGCGGTCGATCGTTCCCAGGCTAAACAAACGCGCCAATCACCCTAAGGCGATGGTCTCCGCAAGCCGATTAACTAAATCTTCCTTACTCACCGTTCTTTGAACCACGTTTAACACCAATTGATATGCCTGATCATCACTTAAATTCAACTGGTAGCCATTCAATCTTAAAAAAGCCTCCATCACGGCAAAGGCAGTTCGCTTATTGCCATCCAGAAAGGGGTGATTCATTGCCAAATGATACAAATAGGCAGCAGCTTGCTGATCAATCGTGGGGTGTAGTAATTCCCCACCAAAGGTAGCTTGCGGTTGTGCTAACGCCGACTCTAGCAAACCGTCATCCCGCACGCCCGGAGTTCCGCCATATTTGCGAATCTGGCGATCATGAATCCGTAAGACACTTGCTTGATCGAGAAACTCAGGAGTCTGCAAGACGACGATAGACCTCATCACGCTCGTGTTCTGACTCCAGATATGCCTGCCAGATCCGCTCCTGCAAGCTTTGTAACTGTTTTTCTTTTCGATCTCGCACATACTCCAGAATTTCTGACAGTGCAGACTCAGGAACGTCGTCCAGTGCTTGAATGATCAGGTCTTTTGTTGTCATACATCTGTGAAATTAGCTGATGCCATTTTACTTCATGCAACCAAATGAGTTCGAGCGGCGATCGCCCAGTCGCAGGCACTCCTTAAAGACGCAATCGCTATGCTAAATGCCATGCTCAAATGGTCGATCGCCCAGCGGTGGTTGGTGGTGATCGGTGCCGTTATTGTGACAGTTTTGGGCGGCTACAATCTGACCCAAATGCCGCTCGATGTGTTTCCCGACTTTGCGCCACCGCAGGTCGAAATTCAAACCGAGGCACCGGGCTTAGCACCGGAAGAAGTAGAGTCGTTGGTCACGTTGCCAATCGAAAGTGCCGTCAATGGCACGCCGGGAGTAGAAACGGTGCGATCCTCCTCAGCGGTTGGCATCTCGGTCGTCAAGGTCATTTTCAACTGGGGGACGGATGTTTACCAGGCACGGCAGTTGGTGACGGAACGCTTGCAGCAGGCGAGTTCTAAGTTGCCCGCCGGGATTGAAACACCCCAGATCTCACCGATCACCTCGCCCATCGGCACGATTCTGATGTATGCCTTTTCGGTGGAGCGCTCGTCAGCGCCACTAGGAACGACCCAAACTTCCTTGATGGAAGTCCGGCGGTTGGTCGATCGCGCTGTCACCAATCGCTTGCTGGCAGTACCGGGAATTTCTCAAGTGATTGCCTATGGCGGCGATGTGCGGCAGTATCAGGTGTTGGTCGATCCGGCGAAACTGGCAGCGTTTAATGTCTCGCTGCAACAGGTGACAGAGGCGGCGGCACAAGCCAATGTGAACGCCGCTGGTGGGTTTCTGATTACCCCAGATCAAGAAGAAATCATTCGGGGCGTAGGGCGAATTGAGTCGATCGCGCAATTGGCAGCGTCGGTGGTGACCGCTAGAGAGGGCAAACCAGTGCTGTTGCAGGATGTGGCAACGGTGCAAATTGGTGCGGCTTTGCAACGGGGAGATGGCAGCGCCAACGGACAGCAGGCTGTCGTGGTGGTGGTAAATAAGCAACCCTTGGCAGATACGCCGACCGTGACTCGCGCCGTGGAGCGGGCAATGGATGAGCTAAAAACGGGGCTGCCAGCCGATGTGCAGGTGCTGGAAACGTTCCGGCAAAACAGCTTTATTGAGTCGGCGATCGCCAACGTACGAGATTCCCTCCGCGATGGCATCATCATCGTCTCGGTGATTTTGCTGCTGTTTTTAATGAACTGGCGCACCGCCGTGATTACGTTGAGTGCCATTCCGCTATCGGTGCTGATTGGTATGTTGATTCTGTCCTGGTTTGGGCAGGGTATCAATACCATGACGCTGGGCGGTTTAGCCGTGGCGATCGGGTCAGTGGTCGATGACTCGATCGTGGATATGGAGAATGCCTATCGCGGCTTGCGCCAAAATCAGGTCAGTGACCAGCCCAAACATCCCTTCCAAATTGTCTACGATACCTCGGTGGAAGTCCGCGTCAGCGTGATCTTTTCGACGGTGATCATTGCTATTGTGTTTGCCCCCATTTTCACCCTCACTGGGGTCGAAGGGCGCATTTTTGCGCCGATGGGCGTGGCTTATCTGGTGTCGATTCTGGCTTCCACCCTGGTTGCCATGACCCTCTCACCAGCGCTCTGTGCGATTTTGCTGGCTCATCGTCGCTTGCCGTCAGAGGAAACCTGGGTCACGGCAGGGTCACAACGGCTGTATCGCCCCCTGCTGGCTGCGGCGATCGCCCGTCCCAAGCTGATTTTGCTGACTGCGGTCGCTGCCCTGGTTGCCGCGCTGCTGATTCTCCCTGCCCTGGGGCGCGAATTTTTACCAGAATTTCAGGAGCGATCGCTGGTTAACTCCATGCTGCTCTACCCCGGTAGTTCCCTGGCAGCGACCAATCAATCGGGGCTGGCAATGCAGGCTGCTTTAAAGGATGATCCTCGGTTTCAGTCGATTCAGCTTCGAGCCGGACGTGCGCCCGGTGATGCGGATGCAGGCGGCGTGAATCTGGGGCACCTGGATGTAGAACTGAGCGATATGGGCATTCAAGACCGCAAAGGCAGTATCGAGAAACTGCGCCAGGAATTTAACAGGCTCCCCGGTGTGGCACCCAATATTGGCGGGTTTATCTCGCACCGGATGGATGAGGTGTTATCTGGAGTGCGGAGTGCGATCGGTGTCAAAATCTTTGGACCCGATCTGGCAGAGTTGCGGGCGATCGGGCAGGCGGTGGAGGCAACCATGTCCGAGATTCCTGGTCTGGTTGATCTGCAACTAGAGCCTCAAGTCCCCATTCGGCAGATCCAGATCCAGTTCGATCGGACGACTGCTGCCCGCTATGGGCTAACCGTGGGGCAGCTTGCCAAAGTGGTCGAAACTGCGTTCAATGGTCAGGTCGTCTCGCAGGTGTTGCAAGACCAGCAGTTGTTTGACCTGTTGGTGTGGCTCCAACCCGCTGCGCGGACTAACGTGGAAACTATTCGCAATCTGCTGGTGGATACACCCACGGGACAAAAAATCCCGCTAGCGCAGGTTGCCCGCATTGCTTACGGCACAGGCCCAAACACAATTAACCGCGAAAATGTCTCGCGACTGCTGGTGGTTTCTGCCAATGTCTCTGGACGCGATTTACGATCGGCGATCGATGCGATCGCAACCAACATTCGGCAAAATGTCACCCTGCCTGCCGATTATTTCATTCAGTATGGCGGGCAGTTTGAGTCGGAGGCACGAGCCACGCAAAGCCTGCTGCTGTATAGCGGGCTAGCCTTACTCGTCATTGCTGTGCTGATGTACTTTGCGGTGAAATCGGTGCCTGCTATGTTGATGATTATGGTGAACCTGCCCCTGGCATTGGTCGGTGGGAGTGGGGCGATCGCTCTGAGTGGTGGCGTGATTTCCGTTGCCTCGCTGGTGGGGTTCATCACACTGTTTGGCGTTGCCACCCGCAATGGGCTGCTGCTCGTTGATAACTACAATACGAAACTAGCGCAGGGCATCCCGCTAAAGCAGGTCATTACCCAAGGCTCAATGGAACGGCTTGTGGCAATTTTGATGACGGCGCTAACCTCGGCGCTGGGTATGGTGCCCTTGGCGATCGGCAGTGGCGCGGGTAAGGAAATTTTGCAACCCTTAGCCGTTGTCGTTCTGGGAGGCTTGTTTACCTCCACCGCGCTGACGTTGCTGGTGTTGCCCGCGCTGTATGCTCAATTCGGCAAATTCCTGCTATCCGACCAGGCTGAAAGTCCCATTCAGACCAATGCCAGCAGCGAAAAGGTTGGAGCCGGATGAAACCCAGTCCAGCCCCATTGCTCAACTCAACCCATGCTCAAGCCAACCCACGTTTTTAAGGAGCAATCTGATGCCATTTCGTCAAAACCGTCTCATGCTGGTTGGCGCGATCGCCAGCTTTGGTCTTCTCTTTTTAGGGGCTTGCACCAGCAGCAACCAGGCGACTAATCCAGTCTCTACCCCTACCGCGTCTACCCCTGTGGAAACACAACCCTCACCTGCCGCTTCTCCTGCTGCCAAAGCTAGTGGTAATCACGGTGGGCAAGGTGGACAGGTGATTGAAGCCGGTCCCTATCACCTGGAATTGCTCACGGCAAAAGAAGCAACCGGAACACACATCGACTTCTTCTTGCAAAAAGGCGACAACCACGAAGCAATCCCCAATGCAAAAGTAACGGCTCAGGTGCAATTGCCCGATGGCAGTCAGAAGTCCTTACCGATGACGTATGACGCAGGCGAAAAACACTACACAGCCATCTTGCCCGGTGCCACCCCAGGAGAGTACAAAGTTGCTATTCTGTCAGACATCAGCGGTGAGAAGGTGAATGGGCGGTTTACCTTTAAGCAGTAACGCTGAGTCGCTTTTCGTGTGGATTTGATTGCTTAGCCTTAATCTGAAGGTAATGCTATTCTCGAAGGCTACGGGGTCACCTCTTCGCCCATTCAATTTAGGAGTAGATATGCATAAATTACACGGAATGAAGGTTGTGGCTGCTGGAGCGATCGCGCTGCTTTCCCTGGTAACGATCGCAGCCAGTGATGCGTTTGCTCAAGACACGCAAAAACCTGCGGCTCAAGAGAACCAGAAACCTGCCGCTGAAACTGAGTCAATGGGTTGCTGCGGTTGCTGTAAGAAAATGGCGGCACAGAAACCAAACGAGAGCCAAAACAAGATGCCAGGAATGAATCATCCGACTCCAGCCGGGAAGTAGGCATCGTCTGCTATTGCTCAAGCGATCGTAGGCAAGGATCATTGCCAAAAGCTGAACCCGCTTTAGGAGCGGTGATTCATCGTCTCCTGAATCGGGTAAAAGTCTGTGGTGGATTGGGTTCAAGGTGGCAGCACCGCTCAGGCGGATCTCAGGAGCCATGTTCCTTAAAGCGATCGATCGCCTGGGTCAGCAGTTGATAAAACCCCTCTGCTTCAATAGATTCGATCACAGTGGCATTGGCTGGCTGGTTCGTAACGTTCCATTGATCGATCACAGTACGTCCTATTGTGAGTTCGCTCGTCGTTTCGATCGCGACATAGGCACGGCGACTGGTAAACAGATCAGGCTGCAACAGATAGGCGATAACACAGGGATCATGAAGCGGTGGACCGGGAAAGCCATAACGCTGCATATCATACGCACCGTAGTGATTCAGCAAACCGATCGTGGCAGCGCTGATTGGAGAGTTAATTGCTGCAATGGTGTTGAGTCGTTCTGGGGTCGCGATCGCCTGGTGTGTCACATCCAAACTCACTATCGTCAGGGGAATTCCGGCTGTGACGACAACCTGTGCCGCATGAGGATCAACGTAGACATTAAATTCGGCTGACGGCGTAATGTTGCCCTGAGTCACCGCACCGCCCATCATCACTACTTCTTGAAGGCGCTGGCAGATAGCAGGTTGCTTGACGATCGCTACGGCAAGATTCGTCAACGGACCCAACGTCGCCAGCGTGATGTTGCCCGTCGATCGCATCAATGTATCGATCAAAAAATCTACCGCGTGTTGCTCTTGCAACGGCATCAGCGGCTCTGGCAAATGAATGCCATCCAGCCCCGTTCTACCATGTACGTCTTCGGCAGTGATCAACGGACGCAGCAAGGGACGAGGACAGCCAGCATAAACGGGTAAATCAGCCCTGCCTGCCAATTCACAGAGGCAACGAGCGTTCTTTTGCGTCAGTTGCAGTGGCACATTGCCAGCCACCGTCGCAATACCGAGCACATCTAGCTTTTCGGGAAACGCCAGCGCCAGAAAGAGCGCGATCGCATCATCGGCTCCCGGATCACAGTCAATGATGATTGGTTTCGCAGCCATGCAGACGTTGATCTTTCCTTACGCACGACGAGCCAGAACTGGAGCCGTCTGGACAAACTTGGTGATGGATTGACCAAAGGCGATCGTCACTCTGATGGGCAATGCCTGAACTCGAAAGCCTGGTGTCAGCGGTTGCAGTTTGAGGAAGGAAACGGTCCACCGTGCCTCCTGCAATGTCCAGGCAGTTAAACCACCCTTGCTGGTAGGGCTGGGGTAAAGACTCTGGGGCAGATAGGTTACGCCGATGGCATCAAAAGCAGCTTCAGCATCATACAACGCGCTCCGCACCCCTTGCCAGCGATTAACCGTGACTTGATCGTGTGGTGATTCATCATGGCTGAGCGACGCACCGAGTAAGTCTGTCAGCTTGGCACAAATTTCTTCAAGGCGGGTACGATCGCCCCGTAATAGCATCGCCTCTTCTGGTAACAGCGCTCCGTGGGCGTTGGGCATCCAAAGCTCAAAGCAGGTCTGAGCATCAATGGGAATGGTCGTGAGTTTAAGGTTAAACGGCAGCCCTAAAGGATTGGGAGCCACTGCAAGTTCAACTGGAATAAAAGAGTCAAGCATAAGTGTAAAATTCCTTCAAAACGTTTGAAGGATGAATAAAACTACAGCAAGTTGACACGAAGTTATAAGTACCAACAAGTGGCTTAAGCCCCCTCTCGACACAACGCAGCTCTTCATAGGTTTAGAGGAAACAGGCAGCGTCCTTATTAGGATGGCTTTTGCCAAGCGTTTTTTGGTTCTGTAATGATAAAAAGAGGGTGAAGTAGGGATGAAATTTGACTGCACCTTGCTCTACCGAGCGGATGAGTCTGCGCTTCAAGACATCTTAAGATGGTAGATAGAACGTTATCCAGATCACATTTTGAACTTGATGCAGACCATGAACCAGGCGCTTGCCAATGCCACCACGATCGATCAAAAGCTGTCTAAGCGTCACATTGACCTTGATCCGGGCGGCTATGTCATCATCTATCTCGATCGCGAACAAGGGTTAATCTGCGCCAAGCATTTCACCAACTTTATTGACGATCGGGGTCTTGCCTGTGACCCGGAAACTGGTAAGCCTATCCCCATACGCGGCAAGATTGAACGGCAGCCAACTCAGATCTTTACGGGCAGAACAGCGAAGGAGCTTTGTGTACAGCTTTTTGAGCAGGCAAAACCCTGCCCCATTACCTTACTTGACCATGCCTCTTACCTGGGACGAGAGTTTCAACGTGCAGAAGCCGCGCTACTAAGTGGGCAGGAGTACGTGCAGGATTGAAGAAGAGGCAGCAGTTTGATCGTGTTCTGATAAGGTTGCCTTTGTGACTGGGCGTAACTTAGTCGTCGATGGTGGCTTCACAGCCGTTCACTAACAACTAACAACCAAAAACTAAAAGCTATTCAGCTATCCTTCCCGTGCTTGCAGGAAGAGGTAGAAATAGTAGGTTGCCATTGGTACGACGGTTGCTACGACGAGGAAGCCGATGACCCAGACAGTGGCGTTGCTTTCTTTGGTTTCTTCTGGTGTTGCAAACGTGCCTTCAACCTGGACATTATCAGTGAGTACTGGCGGACCCGGATCGGGGCGACCAGATAGCACAGCGGCGAGGCGATCGCTGGCACCCAAAAGCGCTTGATTATACTTATTCCCTTCTTTAAGCGGAATGAGTACAGTTTCTTGCGTCACGCTTTGAGCAATATCGTCTGACAGTTTTGTTTTGACCGTTTCACCCGCACGCAGCGCCACGTTATTCGTAAGGTTATCTAACACCAGCACCGTTTGGTTTGCGCCTGCCTCTGCTGTTGGAAACCACAGGTCAAAGAGCTTGTTGGTGAAGGTTTCGATCGTTTCGCCATAATCCAACCGATGGATTGTGACGATGCGAACCTCATTACCCGTCTCCTTTGCCAGATCCTTTAGAACGATCGCAATTTTGCCTTCATTAGAGCGACTCAGCACCTCAGCCTGGTCAACGATCCAGGTGCCTGCTTTGGGTTTGGGTACTTCGCTCACACCCGTAGCATGAGCAGGTGTGGCAAAAAGCTGTGTCGCCAAAACAAAGACTGCCACACAAAGCAGCAGGCGTTGACCGATGTGCTTCCAATGGCATTGGTTGAGGAGGCGTTGCATGGTACGGCTCTGAGAAACGTATTCCTCCAAAATACTACGCTTGGGGTGAAGATGGACAGTTTGGAGGTGAGGAGTGTAGGGCAAACGCATGAAAATCATTGAGACAGGATGTTGAGCAGATAGTCATCATCCCAACCTGCCTTCTTTCGCTTGGCGGCAATGCCTGCCTTCGTTGTTTCATCTTGTCCGAGCAAATTGAGCGCAATGTGGCG
>JBGTJW010000329.1:0-11081 GCA_041744955.1 Stenomitos sp.
CATCGTAATCGAAAGTAGCGGTGATGACGCAAAGCGGGAACATTTCTTCAAGCTCTTAGTGAGTTGGCGTTGCTTTGTAGAACAAAAATGATCAAGCAGTATGTTTTCTAAGCGGTTTCAATCCTCCAGAAAAGGTTTGACCGACCACTAGCGCCACATTTTACCCAAAGGTGACTGATTGAGCCAAGCCTGAAAGACGGTGCGATCGTTGGGTGAAAGATCTTGCAATGTGTCGATCGCCCGTTCTGTAAACGTAGTATTCCCGAAATATGCTTTTCCGATGCGGTGCAGCTCTTGTAACAGCGTATTGAGGTGGTGCTCTTGCCAGGGTGGAATCTGAGCCGCATCGAGAGGATCAACCGTCAGCAGATACTTGAGCGCCTCTGGTGAGTCTGCCTGGGGAAAATGCCATTGCTTAAACACATCGGCAATATCTTTCTGAAACAGCCCTGCCTGACGATTACCCAGCAAATCTTCAATATCAATGTAAAGCGCTTGCAGCATGAGCAGGCACGCCCTGATATAAATCGGTGTTGCCGCTGTGTCGCCGCCGCCGCCAACTTCGGCATCGGCTGCCAGTTGCTCTATGCGAATCTTGCCCCAAACGCTATAACGCTCAGGCTCTTCCAACAGCACACAAGCTTTACCCTGGTTGTCGGTAAGATCGCGCCAAAATGTTTTGGCATCTTCCTCCTGGCTAGCGTTGAACACACTAATCAGGCGAAAGGTCTGCCCCTGATAGGTAAGGATCGGGATTTGCTGATCCCGCTTGGGGTGCTGGATACTGGTAATCTCAACATCCTGCCTCTTCAGAATAAACATGACGCTGCCAATTAACTCCTGTCGGGGCTGGGCGTTTGGGCGGGATAATATGAAACGATCTCGCCAGTGGGAAAAGGAGGTGGTTTGATAAGTTCGATAACAGTTAACAGTGAGGTGTGACGTTTGCTAGGAAAACTGTACCTTAATCAATTCCCATTTTTGAATTGGTAATTGACATTGCTGCACAAATTAAAGTCTTTTGAGGTTGCCAACACAACTGAAGGTGTCATAACAAAAGCGTGGGAACGCCGGAACGGCTCATGGGGTGGCTCTAACTAAAGGGCTTTTTGATGCACTGACGCGATCGAAAAAGCGTTGATGCCATTGGCTAGCTCCATCAAGGCGATCGCGCAGATAGAGTCAGAGTAGCGCAGAAACCAAAAGTTGAGCATGGTTTATTACCAAAGTCCCAACCGAGTGGTTCGGCTGCATACCCTAACTTTTGCTGGTTGAGTCTTGATGTTAGGCTGCCTGTACCTTTGCTTCCGCTTTTGCCCCCGTTTTGGTGCTGTGTCTTCTGTCCATCGTCTGGATCAAGACGATCGCTCAAAATCAGATCAGACGGAGGGGTTTCTTGGTTTATGCTGGTCAATATAGCGATACGTCACATGAGGATCCTTAGCTCAGTGGATAGAGCAACCGCCTTCTAAGCGGTCGGTCACAGGTTCAAATCCTGTAGGATCCGCTGACGTTTCCAGCCTTCTAGCCTTTTTCGGTTTTCCTGTTAGGTTGAGAACGATCGGAACAAATAGCAAAAGCAGGGATGCTTGAGAGGGCGCTAACGCTGCTGTGCTGAAAACCTAGCGTCGCACGACTACAGGTGTGCCAATTTTCGCCCAGTTGAACAGCCAGCCAGCGTGATCAACTGCTAAATTGACGCAGCCGTGGCTGACAGGCGTACCAAAGCGGTAGTGCCAGTAAGCGCCATGAATGGCATAGTTGCCGTCGTAATACATTGTGTAAGGCACATCAGCAATATCGTAATCAGTGCCTCTCATGCGGGCAAAACGATGGCGCGTCTGAACGGCAAACACTCCCGTCCTGGTCGGTGTTGAAGCTTTGCCTGTAGAGATCAGAATGGCGTAGACAGGCGTTTTGCCTTCCCGCGCGATGAGGCGCTGACTGGAAAGATTAACCTCAATCCACCGCTGCTTTGATTGTTCGAGACGACGCACTGTGGTGGCGATCGTGTTGGTTTGTGCGATGAGCATGGGGGCGCTCACAGGTGGCATGGTCTGTGCCGACACGGGCAAGATGGCAGTACCGAGAAACACCAACAAACTCAGGCTTTGCTTGAAACCGTGTGGTGACAACATAATCGTTCGCTCTCTATTACTTGTTTTATATATCCCTGTCTACGGTTTTTTCTGTTTAATGGCTAATCATTGAGCGAGTGTTTAAAGCGGCTTCATGGTCGGCAGCCTCTTGAGCGTTTAAGGTTCACAATCGGCTGCCATCGGGCTGGTAAGACAATGCACCAGTCCCTTTGCGTGTTGGGCGATCGCCTCCCAGTTGCCGTCTGCCACTGCCTGTCTGGGGAATAGCTGACTCGACAGCCCAACGGCGACCGCACCAGCCGCTAAAAAGGATCGGGCATTTGCCAACGTGACACCGCCTGTGGGGATCAAGGGAATGTTGCCCAGTGGTGCTTGCAAGCTTTGAATGTAGGCTGCGCCACCCAACGCCTGCACAGGAAAGACCTTAACGCTGCTTGCCCCTGCCTGCCACGCGCTGACAATTTCGGTTGGGGAAAGGGCACCCGGGATGATGGGTATGTTTTGTGCCACGGCAAGCTGGATCAAACGGGGAGCGACATGAGGCGTGAAAAGGAACTGGGCACCGGCTGCGATCGCGTCTCGAAGCTGGGTTTCGTTTAGCAGTGTACCGGCTCCGATCGTGCAGTGAGGTAAATCTTGGCGCAGTTGGTGAATGAGCGCGGAGGGGCGATCGCTATTCCAGGTGATTTCAATGAGCCGCATCCCTCCTGCCGCCACTGCCTTTGCCATCCGACAGCCGCTTTCATAGTGTGACGCACGAATGACCGCAATCGCTCGAAACGTTTCTAGCAGCGCAAGCCAGTCTTGAGACATGTTGGAAAAGCAAAAAATCAGTGTAATTGGCGATCGGGGAGCCGAAACTCACTACACTAAAACCATAGAGCTATTAGTGAGTGTACCTAAACGCGCTGCTGTAGGACTGAACCATGCTGTTTAGGGATCTAACGCTAGCAGTGTACCAATAAGCCAGGATTCACTGGTATTTTTTTCATACGAGTCACCCAAGGGCGAAGCCTTACTGACTTTGTACTCTGTTGGCACCGTTGCCCGATCAATTTCAGCCGTTGCTTCAGTCAGCCGCTCAAGAGGTTAGCACCAGCCCATGAACTACGCTTTACCAGAAAACGTCTTGCAACTGGCAACCAGCCGCCGCCCTTTGGAGCGATCGCTGCTGACCAAAATTGAAGCGCTCAAAGAGAGGCTGGATACCTTCACCGTCGTTGACTCACAGAGCAAAACCGTTGGAGAAGTACGGAATCTGGTGCTGTACAAGCGGCAACTTCATCTAGTAATCGTGCAGCCTGATGTACATTGCTACTGGCGCTTTGTGCTTTTGAGTAGCTCGTTGGTGCAGCGGATTAGCCTGAGCGATCGCACTCTAGTGATGCAGATTACCCAGGCAGATATGAGCTACTTGCCAGTACAGCGATCGCTGACGGAGCGTTTGAGTCGTAGACATCATGCCAGCACCTTTGCGTCTGTGATGGCACCCGTCAGCCAATTGCCTGCATCACCAACGACCGAACAGGCACTCGAAATTTTGCTGACACCGATCGCGCTACCAACCCACGGTAAGGTCAAAGAACCGCTGCTGCTTGATCATCCTGCAACACCCAAAATGGTTGCACAGGTGGTGGCTGAGTCAGGTGAGCGAAACCCCAACTATGCAGCTAACTTACAGCAGTACATTACTGCCTACCCGGCTCGTGCTGGCAACGCATCCCATACTGGTTAAAGCCGCTTCACAGTGAGGGACGCTGAAAGGTGAGCTTTGGGTTGCAAGCGTAGAGCCTTCTCAAGACTTACAACTCAAAACTCAAAACTCAAAGCTCATAGCACCCAAAAACTAGGCGGCTACTCTCTCCATTGCCGCTTCATACTGCCCCAGCGATGCCGCGCTATTGCATTTTGCACGACGATACAACTCTTTTTGAGCCGCAGAAACATTAGCATCCTCGCCTTTCCATGTTTCCAGCGCTGTTTGATGGAGCGCCCGACCGTAAGAGAAGGTGAGCTGCCACGGCAGTTGGTCTTTGAAAAGAGCATTCATGGCATTGAGATGAGACGTTGCGGTTTCGTCGCTCTGTCCGCCAGAGAGAAACGCACAACCCGGCACGGCAGCCGGCACTCGTTCTCGCAAGCACTTGACGGTTAAGCGAGCCACGTCTTCCACACTTGCCTGCTGAGGGCAGTCTTGACCAGAAATGACCATACTCGGCTTAAGAATCATTTGATCAGGTTCGACACCCTGAATGTAAAGTGCATCAAAAACGGCTTTGAGTACCTCATGATGCACGGCATAACTACGCTCTAGAGTATGGTTGCCATCCATGAGTACTTCAGGCTCCACGATCGGCACTAATCCCCCTTCCTGACAGAGCGCGGCATACCGGGCAAGCGCATTCGCGTTTGTGTCGATACAGCGGTGAGACGGAATGCCATCGCCAATCGTGATGACGGCACGCCATTTTGCAAAACGAGCGCCCATTTTGTAGTATTCGGCAATGCGATCGCGCAAGTCATCCAGACCTTCGGTTATCATCTCGCCAGGGGATTTAGCCAGGGGTTTTGCGCCTGCATCCAGCTTAATGCCAGGAATAATGCCAGCATCTAGCAGCACCTTCGTGAACGGTGTGCCATCCTTGGTTGCCTGACGAATCGTTTCGTCAAACAGAATCACGCCACTCAAGAACTCACTGATACCAGCCGTGGTAAAGAGTGCTTCGCGGTATGCCCGTCGCATTTCTTCGGTTGTGGGAATGCCTAGCTTCTCAAAGCGCTTGTTTGCTGTGCCGTAGCTTTCATCAGCCGCCAGAATGCCTTTGCCGGGAGCGACCATTGCCTTTGCTGTGGCAACTAATTCTTGTGCATACATAGTTTGAACCTCTGTTAGTTTGAACCTCTGTCGGGGGCGAAACATCAGCAGAGCTAGCCAATGCTTCTTAAGCCTAGCTAATCTTGCAAAATCCGTTCGTTGGCTGCATTACTCTTGAGCGGTCAGCGGTCAGCGGTCAGCGGTCAGTGTAGAGTTTAGGGCTAAAAGCTCAAGGCTGAAAGCTGAAAGCTGAAAGCTAAGACAGCGTCAAGGTTTACCAATTAAAAAGCTTCATCCATGTGGGTTGGGAGAAATTGGGCGAATAGCGAGAAGGCTTTCATTCCTGACTCGGAGCGTAGAGCGATAGAATGGGAAAGATTATTTTTGCCCTGTCTCTATGCCCGATCGCGCCAACGGTTCCAAGACTAACGGCTCTAAGCAGACTGTAGCGGAGTCACATGACGGTCATCCTGCCAGTCATGCCATTGCTCAAAATACGATTCGCATTCGAGGGGCACGACAGCATAACCTGAAGGATATTGACCTGGAGTTGCCGCGCGATCGCCTGATCGTGTTCACAGGTGTCTCTGGCTCTGGCAAGTCGTCCCTGGCGTTTGACACCATTTTTGCCGAAGGGCAGCGGCGCTATGTCGAGTCGTTGAGTGCGTATGCCCGCCAGTTTTTGGGACAGGTGGACAAGCCCGATGTTGATGCGATCGAGGGCTTAAGTCCCGCCATCTCGATCGACCAAAAATCCACGTCGCACAACCCACGCTCGACCGTTGGTACGGTCACTGAAATTTACGATTATCTGCGGCTGCTGTATGGACGGGCGGGCATTCCTCATTGTCCCCACTGCGATCGTGCCATTTCACCCCAAAGCATTGATCAGATGGTCGATCGGGTGATGGAACTGCCCGATCGCGCCCGCTTCCAAATTCTGGCTCCCGTTGTGCGCGGCAAGAAAGGCACACACAAGAAGCAGATATCCAGTCTGGCAGCCGAAGGCTTTGCGCGGGTTCGCATCAATGGCGAAGTTCGGGAGCTGAGTGACGCGATCGATCTAGACAAAAACCAGTCGCACACGATCGAGATTGTGGTCGATCGTTTGATCAAAAAAGCAGGCATAGAAGAACGCCTGACGGACTCTCTTGGCACCTGTCTGAAGCATTCTGGCGGCATTGCGGTCATTGATATTTTGCAGGAGGCAGAAGGCAGAGGGCAGGAGGCAGGAGGCAACGTTGTCGAACTCCCGACCAAACAATCTCTCCGTGCGGCTGAGAAAGGCGGAGACTATGGCTCTGACCCCACTCCCCACTCCCCACCTCCTACTCCCCTCGTCTTCTCCGAAAACTTTGCCTGCCCTGAACATGGCGCAGTGATGGAAGAACTGTCGCCTCGGTTGTTTTCCTTCAACTCGCCCTACGGAGCCTGCCCTGCCTGCCACGGCTTGGGGAGCCATCGCAAATTTTCGGCAGAGCTGGTTGTACCGAACCCAGATCTGCCCGTATATGCGGCGATCGCCCCTTGGTCAGACAAAGACAACACCTACTATCTGTCGCTGCTCTGTAGCGTAGCGGCTGCCTTTGGCTTCGATATTCAGACACCCTGGAGCCAACTCACCGACGAACAGCGTCACGTTTTGCTGCACGGCTCGAAGGAGGCAATTTGGATTGAGGTTGACTCTCGCTATCGCCAAAATAAAGGCTATCAGCGTCGTTATGAAGGTGCCCTGCCGCTGCTAGAGAAGCAATACCAGGAAGCCAACTCCGATGCTTACAAGCAAAAATTGGAGCAATATCTGGTTGATCAGCCCTGTGCAGAGTGTCAAGGCAAGCGGCTCAAACCAGAAGCGCTGTCGGTGCGGTTGGGACAATTTCAGATTGCCGACTTAACGAGCGTCTCCATTCGCGATTGCCTGAATCAGGTGAACAGCATTGAGTTGAGCGCACGGCAGGCACAAATTGCTGATCTGGTCTTACGCGAAATCAAAGCCCGCTTGCAGTTTTTGCTGGACGTAGGGCTGGAATATCTTTCTCTCAATCGCACGGCGATGACGCTGTCGGGCGGTGAGGCACAGCGCATTCGGCTGGCAACGCAGATTGGCTCTGGGTTAACTGGCGTGCTCTATGTGCTGGATGAACCTAGCATTGGGCTGCACCAGCGAGATAACGCCCGCCTGCTCAAAACGCTGACCCGCCTCCGTAATTTGGGCAATACGCTGATCGTGGTGGAGCATGACGAAGAAACGATTCGGGCAGCCGATCACATTGTCGATATTGGTCCCGGTGCTGGTGTCCACGGTGGGCGGATTGTTTCCCAGGGCAGTCTGGAAACAATGCTGAATACGCCGGATTCGTTGACGGGGGCTTACTTGTCAGGACGAGAGGTGATTGCGACCCCTGCTCAACGTCGATCGGGCAATGGTCGCGCCCTGAAAATCCGCCATGCCTATCGCAACAATCTCAAGCACGTTGACGTTGATATTCCCCTTGGTGCGCTTGTTTCGGTTACGGGTGTCTCTGGTTCTGGCAAATCGACGCTGATCAATGAATTGCTCTATCCCGCGTTGCAAAACCACTTTGGCAGCAAAATCCCACAACCCAAGGAAATGGAGCCGATCGGTGGTTTAAGCGCCCTTGACAAGGCGATCGTGATTGACCAGTCGCCGATCGGTCGCACCCCACGCTCTAACGCTGCTACCTATACGGGTACATTCGATATCATCCGGGATGTCTTTGCTGAAACGATCGAAGCGAAAGCCAGAGGTTACAAGCCGGGTCAGTTTTCCTTTAACGTCAAGGGCGGACGTTGCGAAGCCTGTGGTGGTCAGGGTGTGAATGTCATTGAAATGAACTTCTTGCCTGATGTGTACGTGCAGTGTGAGGTGTGCAAGGGTGCCCGCTACAACCGTGAGACGCTTCAGGTGAAGTTTAAAGGAAAGTCGATCGCGGATGTCCTGGGTATGACCGTCGATGAAGCGCTGGAGTTTTGCAAAAATATTCCTCAAGCAGCGGCACGGTTGCAAACCCTGGCAGATGTGGGTCTGGGTTACGTCCGGCTAGGACAAACGGCACCGACCCTTTCTGGCGGCGAAGCGCAGCGGGTCAAGCTAGCAACGGAACTCTCGCGTCGTGCGACGGGCAAAACGCTGTATCTCATTGATGAGCCAACAACCGGACTGTCGTTTTACGATGTCCACAAGTTGCTAGACGTGCTGCAACGACTGGTAGATAAAGGCAATACCGTTCTGGTGATCGAACACAATCTAGATGTAATCCGTTGCTCTGACTGGATTATTGACCTGGGACCCGAAGGCGGCGATCGGGGCGGCGAAATCATTGCAGTCGGCACTCCCGAAGACGTTGCCGAACACCCGCACTCCTATACAGGGCACTACCTGAAGCAGGTGCTACTGCAATATCCACCTGTACCGGTCATGGCTTAGAGCCGTTTGCCAACGCTGACATCAGACATGACGATTTGCTTCTTCCTGAAGCCAGGTGTCAACGGGCTGACCGTCCTTGCGGCGAAGCTCGATTTCGACCACCGTGACCTGTCCTGATCCCGGTGGAGCGGGTTTTTGGTGAAACAAAATGTCGTAAGCAGCAGGGTCTTCGTTACGCTCCTTTAGCCAGTCCTGCACTTTGAGCGTGGCAAAAAATGCTTGCCCCTGCTCAAACATTCGAGTCACTTCCATCTGGAGCGTAAACGGATTAATCCGGGGCATTGTCCATCCTCATCACACTCCGCGCTCATTGTAACTCATAGACCAAAGACGTATTCTATGCACTGTATGAGTTGGATGGTTTGGAGAATAAGCCTAGCAAGGGACCCAAGATGGCACCAAAGACAAAGCCGCCTGCGTGTGCCCAGTAAGCCACACCGCCGCTCTCCATGCCGATATTCATGGGTGCTTCCAGACTCGCTAGACCATAGAGCGCTTGTTGTAGAAACCAGAAGCCTAGAAACGCAAAAGCTGGGACACGAAACGTCCAGAAGAAGAAGCCAAGGGGGATCAGAGTCAACACTTCTGCTTTAGGGAAGCGTAGGATGTAGGCTCCCATGACACCCGCGATCGCGCCACTCGCGCCTAGCGACGGGATGGATGAGCCAGACGAGACAAACCACTGCGTCAGTGCTGCCAGTGCCCCACAAGCCAAATAAAAGATTAAATACTTGACGTGTCCTAACCGATCTTCAACATTGTTGCCAAAAACCCAGAGAAACAACATATTGCCAGCAACATGCAAAAAACCGCCATGCAGAAATTGGGATGTAAATAAGGTGAGCCATTCTGGGAACGGCTGGGCAGTCACTTCACCCGAAAAACTGGCGGTTAGTTCTCTGGGAACCACTGCCCATACACGAAAAAACTGCTCAAGCTGTGGGGGTGACAGACTAAGTTCGTACAAAAACACCAAAATGTTGGCAGCAATTAACGTATAGGTTACAAACGGAGTAATACTCGTTGGATTGTTGTCACGCAGAGGAACCACTGATTTTTCCTTTTCTATAGCTAATTACAATAAAAGATGCAACTTATCACCCAAAATATAATGCTTTACTTAAGCTAGGCGCTGACCTAAAGATAGATTGCTAAAAAAATAAACTCCCTCAGCAAAACCGAGGAGTCGAACAAAATCAAGCAATCGATCGTTAGCGATGCTTTGAGCAGGCAATCATAGTTATGGGCACGATGATCAGCCTGAATAGATCAAGCTACAGCTTGCCTTAACGCTATAGCCGTCTGTACAAATGACAGATGCTTTACCATCCCTTTTGCGATTGCTCTAAGACATAGGTGGCTACATCTTCAATCTGCTCGGCATTCAACCGTCCACCAAAAGCAGGCATAGCGTTTTTGCCTTTCGTAACCTGATGTTTAATTGCGTCTAGAGATGCCATCCCGTACTTCTCCAGCGCCTCTTTCTTTAAAGTTTTGTTAGCCAGAATGACGTTATTACCGCCCATGTGGCAGGCAGCGCAATTAGCGTTAAAAAGTTTTTCACCGTTCACAAGGTTTGCTGCCTGTGCCGGAGAGCCTGCCATGCTAAAAATAAAAACGATCGTCGCAAGTAGCACGATCAGCGACAGTCTCTTCAAGCCGTTTCTCCTTTATCTGGATTTTAATATCTGAGCATTCCTTTACCTAAGCATTGAGTAACGGTCTCACATAGATAAGGGAGCTTCAAGCGCCATCTTGCTGGCTGTGCGATCGCACGACAAAAAAGCTGGAACTACCTGCCGCATTCTGGGTAGATAGTTCCTGTTGCTTTGCGAAATTAGCCTTCAACCGTCAGTTTGCCAATCATGCCAGCACCCCGGTGAGGAGCGCAGAAGTAAGAGTATTCACCAGCCGCAAGATCTTTGGGGATGGTCAACTCGTAACCTTTACCAGGAGCCATTTCAAGCTGAGGATGGGAAAGAGATTTTGCCAGATCCTTGTCTTTGCCAGGAATCGCTTTGTCGTCAAAGATAACGTTGTGGGGAGGCACTTTGTTAACAACCCAGTTCACAGTATCACCAGGTTTGACAGTCAGGTTAGCGGGTTGAAAGACTAGCAGACCGTTATCAGCGCCCATTTTAACCGTGTAGGTTTCGGCAGACGCGGGAGCCACTGACATAAAAAAGCTACCAACAACAAGTAGGGTAGCCAGCACAGTGAGGCAGAGGTTTTTTGTAACAAAACGGATTGATTTCATAGGTCTCTTAGTGATTTAAGCGCACTTACATCTATGGATCTTAAACCATATCTACGACAGCGCGTCGAAGAATTCAAACCGTTATGTAGAGCAAGCTACGAGACTCTAACGATTTACGACTGGACAGCCTTAAACTAAGGGGTCAGAGGGTGTGGCAACTTACTCATCCTGAAAAATTGCGCCGCCCCATCCGGGTGCTGTTTGCGCCGCTCTCAGTACAAAACCTGCCAGACTTTCTACCTGCGCTTGCGACAACCAGCTTTCAGGGACTTGGCGGCATAAAAACGCTTCTTCAGTACCGTCATAGGTCATTGGCTGCCGGAAGTAGGCAACCAGGCTGCTCACGTTATCGCGTCGGGGTGTTGCCCCCTGTAATGTTGTCAGCGATAGCGACACGGTGGGATCAGGCAGCGTTGCTCCACCCACATGACAGTTAAGACAATTGCGCTCAAAAAGTTGTTT
>JBGTJW010000330.1:0-49590 GCA_041744955.1 Stenomitos sp.
GCGTGTCATCTGTAACGGTCACACGCTGAATCGTAGGTATTTCAGGCAGTTCAATCGTTAAAGAAGTCATTCCAGCCTGCTAGCAATGGTTCTTGGTGTTCTTCAACAAGCTTCTGAATGCGGTTAATCTCTGTACGACTAAATCCTCTGTTCTTTTGGAGACGGATAGGTTGGAGCCAAAACTTAGCTTCGTTCTTGTCACACTCAATATGTACATGAGGTGGTTCATCCCGATCGCCTGCATAGCAGAAGAATCGATACGATCCAACAGTTAACAGTGTAGGCATTCAGACCCAACGAATCAGCGTTTGAACACGCTTTTGGCTGTGCCCATTTTAGTTTAAGCGATCGCCTCTCTGCAAAAGGGTCTGACTTTTTGCCTATGGCATCTTAGGACAAAAAATAGCAGAGGACTTTCTAGGACATTCTCACTCCTCACTCCCATTGCGAGATGAGACCATCCCCTTCAACCCGTAGCTGTCGTCCACGCCAGTAAACACTCTGACCAAATGCACCCATCAGCCAGACGAGAAAGGTCAGCACATCTCGAAACGGCAAGAGCCAGAGCCAGCGTGAGAGGCTGGGGCACTGGATACTAAAGATAGTAGTCGCCACCTGAAGATAGCGAACGATGAAGGTAGCGAGGCTAAGGGCGATCGCCCAATTGGCAAAACCCGACAGCAACAGCAACGGCAGACAAAATACTGTGCCGTAGCAAAACACCATGCTGTAATACTGGGCACCCCGATTGAAGCGAATGGTGCGTGCCCAGCGTAGCTCTCGCTGAAAGACCTGCCCGACCGTTTCGTTTCCGGTGTCTGATTCCAACACGTAGCGCGATAGTTCGATGCGATAGCCTGCCTCGGCGGCTCGTTTGCCAAGGTTATAGTCTGAGCCGATGCGGTTAAAGTGCAAACCACCAAAGCTGGCAAGCGTGGCTTTGCGAGTGGCGATCGTTGCGCCAACGGCACATCGCAAGCCACGATCGAGCACACGAGCAATCAGCAAGCTGGGAATAAAGTCAAAGCAGCGACCCAACGACGCGATCGCGGCTCCCAGTGATCGCGGCTGATAGCCAATAAACGCGCACGTCACAAGTCCCACTTTTTCATCTGCCAGCGGTGCCGTGACAGTGCGAATGTAGTCAGCATGAACCCGAATATCGCTGTCAGCAAAGATAATGACCTCGTGCTGTGCCTGCTCCAGCAGATAGCTCAGGTTGCTGTCTTTGTAGTTAACGCCGCGTGGCTCCAGTCCGTAGAACAGGCGGGCACGATCGCTATAGGTCGCCACCACTTTTTGCAGCATCGGGATTGCCGGATCCTGCAGATCGGTGACACCAAACAGCACTTCATAGCTGGGATAGTTCTGAAGGCAGAAGGACGACCAGTTCTCCCAGGCTCCCGCATCCACACCGCAAGCAGGTACCAGAATGGAGACGGGCGAATCCAGGTTGGCTGCCGTATCAGGGGGAGCAGCAGCGTGGAAGAACTGATAGGTAAACGTGGCACAGGCAAGGTAGAAGACGATCGAACCACTGATTAGCAAGACAAGCAAAAGTTCCAGAAGCGTGATCATGGGTGCTGTAGGTTAGACACGATCGACGGACAGTAATGGTGATGAGTGTGGCTCGTGGTGCTAGTGCGATTCTATCTGTCCATAGTTCAGTTTGAGGGCACGATCGCACAAGTGAAAGTATTGGTCATCGTGGCTAATCACAAGCACAGTCTTGCCTTGTTTCTGCAATTGGGGCAAGAATTCTGTATAAAACAGATCCTTAAAGGTTGGATCCTGGTCTGCCGCCCATTCATCAAAGACATAAATCGGACGATTCTCAAGATAGGCAGTCAGTAGAGTCAGCCGCTTTCGCTGCCCCTGAGACAGTGCTGTGGTCGAAAGCGTCCCGTTTACCACTTTCACTTTACGATCAAGACGTAAGCGTTGCAAATAGAGTTGCGCCTGTGCATCCAGATCTTCCTGATCTAACCCCAGCAGGCGATCGAACAAGTAGAAATCGGCAAACACAACTGCAAAGTGCTGGCGATACCACTCCTGGAGATCGGCATCAATCACCTGTCCATCCAGGTAAATTTCACCGCTTTCAGGTCGATACAGCCCCGTGATCAGCTTTGCCAGCGTCGATTTACCGCTACCATTGCCACCCACAATGAAAATGATTTCACCGCGCTGCAAGGTCAGGTCGATCGGTCCCAACACAAAGCAGGCATCATCTTGATCGGTTTGGTAGGTATAGGCGACACCTTTGAGCGTCAACGTTTGCCAGTTTTGGTTGGGGGGTTCTGGTACTGCTAGCACTTCCGATCGGGTCGCTAGCGACAAGCCCAATGCATCAATTTTACCGAGCGCAATCCCAGCACGGCTAATCGTCGGCAGTTGACTCACCAGGCGATCCATCGGCAACATCAAGTAAGTGAATGTCAGCACGTACCCCGAAATTGTCTGGGGATTCAGCGTCATTATTTTTGGCAGGGCAAACAGCACAAACCCGACCGCAAAGAAAAAGATCAGCTTGCCCCAGCTAGCCGTAATCGCAAACATCATCAGCCCACGCACGCTGTAATGCCGAAAAGCTGCCGCTGTTGGTTGTAGATCCTCCTGCAAAAACGCTTGTCGCCGCCAGTAGTGCAGCTTGAGTTCCTTCGTGCCTTCCGTCACGGTGCGAAAGTGCTGAAAGAGATGATCCTGCTCGTCGCGGGCGCGTGCCAGCAGTTGCCGACCCTGCCGTAGCAGCCAGCCACAACTGCTGAGTGCGGCGATCGTCACGCCCACAACGAGAAAAAACACCTGCCAGGAGAGCCAGGTAATGTAGACCAGACAACCTGCCACCGTTGCCAGATCGATGCAAAGGAACGGCACCAGGCGCACTGCATCGGTAACAGCCTGCACATCATCTGTCAGGGTAGCCAACAGACGCGGTGCGCCCAGCTTTTCGAGATGAGCCAGCTCAGAGGCAAGAATCTGACGGCTCAGGCTAAGACGCAGTTGAAACACTGCCTGCTGTGCAAGCTGGATCAGCATCATCTGCGAAATCACGCTGGTGACCAACGCCACAAGCGCCAGACCGCCAAACACCCAGGCAAACGCAGCGATCGATCGCGCATTTTCCTGAGTTAGCGATCGACTAATCAGCGCGATCAAACTTGCCGTGCTGCCACCGCTAAGAAAACCTGTCAGGACGGCGATTGCCACCATCCGCCAGGACGAACGTAAAAGAAAAACAACCAGACTCATGCAGTGCCATCAAACTCCGTCCTAGATAAGCCTCTAAGACGAAATGAACTTTTTTGAAAAACGCTTAGTCATATTATCCTGTCAGCTTAGGATTTCATAAAGAAAGGCAGGTAGAATTCAATTCCAGGCAGGCGGTAGCCAGCCACTCAAAATTTTAATTAAAAAGCTTAACTAATCGTTCCATCGGAACCCCTATCTCTTTTGACAGGAGTCATCAATGCAATCGGCAAATATGCCGCCAACAGAGCAGTTTCCCAGCTTCTCTTTGGTGCTGGAGACAGAAAATTTAGCCAATGCTCATCTAGACGGTCTAGCGCAATCTCTAACCTCACTGGCACAACAGGATCTACCGCTCACGACGGCTAAGGAAATTTTGATCATTGATAGTGGTAACACACCAACCCACTTGCTTGAGGCGCTGTGCGATCGCTATCCCTGGCTGAAGGTACATCAAGCCCCCGCTTCCACTGGCTACTACAAGGCAAAAATGCTGGGCGCAGCGCTGGTGACGGGGGATGTGGTTGTCTACTGCGACTCTGACTGTACTTATGAGCCACAGTGGCTACAGCACCTTCTGATGCCCTTTATCGCAGAGGACGATATCCAGGTCGTCGCTGGCGAAACAACCACTCGTGGCGTTGGGTTTTACGGCACTGCAATGGCGATCGCTTACATTTTTCCGCAGTACTCCGGCACACAAGCCCTGGTTCCAACCAGGCAATACTTCCTCAACAATGTGGCATTCCGGCGCGAATTTCTGCTGAAGCAGCCCATTCCAGTTGCCTTACCGTTATACCGTGGTAATTGCGTCATCCATGCCCGTCATCTACAGCAGCAGGGCTATACGCTTTGGCGACAGCCTCAAGCCAGAGCAGCCCATGCACCACCGAGCGATCGATCACATTTTTTCTGGCGGTTTCTGCTGATTGGGCACGACTATTATTGGCAGCAGCAGTTGCTAACCAAACCTGCTGGCACGATGCAGCAACCAAATGCCGTGCAGAGCCTCAGCGCCGATCGCGATCCAACCGCTGGTTTCAGAGATAAGCTAGCTATCTTTTTCGATCGCATCCAAAAAATGGCGCAACACGATCGTCGCCATCTGTTGTATTTACCCTTTGCACTGCCGATCGTCATCGTCTCTGTGCTGCTAATTTTGGTTGGCTACATCATCACAGCCTACCGTCCAGACTATCTACTCAAGTCCTACGCCCATGTACTTGATGGGTAAGAGACGCTGTGAGTTCCTTGCTCCCCGTTTTAGCCTTCAGCCTTCAGCCTTCAGCCTTCAGCCCTCTGCCTTCCACCCTCTGCCCTCTGCCCTCTGCCTTCCACCCTCTGCCGCTTCTAACGTTGGATCGGAATCTTCACTCCGCCTTCTAAAGCGGGTGGCTTGAAGAAATCGATCGGGTCAATCGTCGTTGGCTTTGGCTGAGAGGTGGAAAAGCGTTTGATAAGCGATTCGATCGAATTGGTCGCTGTCGGCGCTGTGGGTTTGGGGTTTGCCTGGAGGATGCCTAAGGCACCGTTCAATTGGTCAGACGTATAGGATGCGGGACGACCCACCTCACCTGGCATCTGGTTGACTGACGCTGGCTGAGTCACCAAAGGCGCACTCTGAGACTTCATTGGTGGGGTGGTTAGATCAGCCGCACTCGCTTGCGCGTAGGCAGCAGTCCCACAGGAACCGATCGCGATCGAAGTCAATAGCACTCCAGCTAGCAAACTTTTCATAGCACAGCTCCTTAATGTGTCCAGAATAAAACGAGCGTTCCCTCAAAGATAAGGCATCTATCAGAAGGCATCTCTCGCCACGTGCCAGTCGTTTCTCTCTGGCTCAGAGATGCTACTTTAAGGTGAAGAATTTTTAAGCGATCGCCGTGGCAACTACTCAACCAAACTTAGAACAAGCCCTCGCTGCCTTTGCAGAAACTGAACTTCTAGGAATTCTGTACGACCTGGACGGCACGCTAGTGAACACTGACCCGCTGCACTTTCAGGTGTGGCAAACCATGCTGCGAGAGTGTGGGCTAGAGATTGACGAAGCCTTTTACCAAGCCAAAATTAGTGGACGGTTGAATCCGGCGATCGTGCAAGATTTGCTGCCCCACCTGTCGCCGCCCCAGCAGCAACAGTTTATTGAGCAGAAGGAAGCTCAGTTTCGTGAACGAGCGCCTCAACTAACGCCGTTAGCAGGCTTGATGGAGGTGATTCAGTGGGCAACCGAACAGGGGTTAAAACAAGGCGTTGTCACCAATGCACCACCCGAAAATGCTCACCACATCCTGCGATCGCTCCATCTAGAAGAAACCTTTGATCAGGTTGTAATCGCTGACGTACTTGGCATTGGTAAGCCTGACCCAGCTCCCTATACTCATGCGCTGAAACAATTCAACCTTACTCCCAAACAGGCTCTAGCCTTTGAAGATTCGCCATCGGGAATGCGATCGGCAGTCGGCGCAGGCATTCTCACTATTGGCATAGCCACAAGCTACAACCCACAAACGCTCTACGACTTGGGAGCCACGCTAGTCATTCCTGATTTCACCGCGCCTGCTTTGTGGGAACTGCTAGACGCTACCGCCAACAGGTCTAAGGAACGAGAATGCAATAACCTGTAACCGTTCGTAAGCTTGAAGGGCAGTAGCCTCTAGCATTGCTGCCCTTCGTCAATGTCGTGCCTTACGTCCCACTATTTACGCTTTTGGACAGTAGAATCGCTTGCCCTTCGTTCAAAAAGTTAGGTTGATGATGGATATAGCTATTGCCACAGAACTTAGGACATTGGGATTAAAGGGGGTGTGTGGGCTTCACCCCCAGCCAGGGGTTCTACCCCTGCACCCCGTCCTAACCAGTATGGCTACGGCTATACTTTAAATCTGAGAAAATCAACAAAAAAGGGATGCCTAATGACATCCCCTTTCACACCTACTGGAGTGCTCCAGCTAGTTTGTTTTGGCTGGTGCCGCAACTGTTGCTTTCACAGCAACACTTTTGACACCCTTAATGTCCTTTGCCAGCGGTTCAATTTTGGCAAGCTGTGCTTGAGTCGGCACAGAACCTGCCACCGTTACAACCCCTTCCTTAGAATCTACAGTCAGCTTACCGTTTGGGATGTTTGCCTCTAGCTTGCCGCGCACTTCACTTTGCAGATCACCATCGGCTCGCTCTTCCTGATTGCCGACAGCATCATTGCGCTGCTCACGTGCCCGAATGTCAGATTCAATTTGCTTTTTGCGAACGTCACTGGTTGCGTCATTCTTAGCAGTCTGAGCTTCTTGAGCGTCCGGCACCTGACCGCTATTGTCAGTCGTATTAGGAGCATCTGACGTAGTTTTAGCGTTGTTGCAAGCGACTGTACTGACTAACAAAAAGCCGCCCAACACCAAGGGCATTATCTTTTTCATTTTTTTAATCCTTTGATTGAAATGTATTGACTAAAAGGTTTTGCAGAGACGAACTTAAGCTCGTCTCCACAAAGCATTCAAGGCACTAGCAGTGATGACAGCAAGGGGGATTACAGCAAGGGGTCGCGTCTGGTTGTCGTTTCGCTGGTTGTGTAACCTGCGCCAGACGGATAGGTTGTACGATCGGCGTTCTCGTGACCGGTTGCGTTATAGACACCCCATTCCTGAATACCGCGATGGCTCAGAATTGTCTCTGCCCGCCGAACTTCGTCTTCGGAACCGTCTACAATCAGCAAGTAATCGCCTCTGGAGACGCGATCGTTATAGACTTTGGCACGATCCTCAGGAATACCCAGACCAACTAGAGCACCAACGAGACCGCCTGCTGCGGCACCAATGGCACCCCCTGCAAGAGTGGTTGCCAGTGCAGTTGCTAATGCACCACCTAGCATCACGGGACCAATGCCAGGAATGGCTAGTGCGCCAATGCCAACCAGTAACCCAGTCAAGCCACCCAAGGCTCCACCCGTAGCAGCACCTTTCTTCGCGCCTTCATCTGCTTGCGTATCATGAGCAACTTGCTTGCCCTGGTCGATAGGGTTGCCTGCATTAGCAATATCAGCCGCACGATCGGTATCACGACCAATCACGGAGAGCCGATCCATCGGAAAGCCGCTATCTCTTAGTTCACTAACCGCAACTTCTGCATCGTGGTAGTTAGAAAAAGTACCAACTGCACGTTTGTGATGTCCTAAAGCCATTTTTCCCTCCTTCCCACTTGCTAAGGTTAAAACTCGACAAGTGTGGAATAAATTTGTAATCTACGCTACTAATTCTGCCTGAGGCAATCGAGGTTAACCTCATCCTCAAGAGATGAGTTGTACTCAGACTGAAGGAAGGGAAAAAGGAAGGCTAAGGACTGAAAAACTGTGAACCTGGTTTTTCTGTACTCGCTCTGGTTAAAGGAAATCGGCTCTTAAACTAAAAACCGTTTCTAGACTGGCTCCTGGTGCGAGGGAAAGCAGTCGATCGCCCGTATTGAGCGCATTGCGCCCCGCAGTCCAGGGTTCCAGACAATAAAAGGGTTTGCCTTTAACCGTCCAGAAGACAACGATAGAAAATTCATCGCTTTGAGTGAGCGTCAGACGGAAGCCTTGAGCGCGATCGGTAATACTCGACGACTGCCGTGCCAATGCCGTAAATGCAACGTCAATTTCATCCTGGTCAAAGTCGAAGGTGCCGTTGAAGGGATGCTCAGTTTTGCTGGGTTGGTCTAGCAAGCGATCGGCAGGAATATCAACCTCTAGCTGCGTTTTGTCTAAAACCTGGAAGTAAGGATGAAACCCAGCGGAGAAGGGCATGGGTTCAGCCGAATGATTGGTGTAACGCTGCTGGGCAATCAGCTTGTTGCCATCCACCGAGTAGGTGAAAAGCAGCTCAAAGTCAAACGGGTAAACGGCGCGAGTTTGGTCGTTGCTGGTAAGCGAGAGGGTAATGCTGGCACGATCGTCTGTCGCCTGATCCACGACCTCCCACGGCAGTTCGCGGGCAAAGCCGTGCTGCTTGAGCGTATAAGACTGCCCGTTGTGAGTGTAGGTATTGTCTAGCAGATTGCCACAGATGGGAAACAGAATGGGAATACCGCCCCGCACCGTCAGCGTTGGGTCAGTAAGGCGGGGTACATCCAGATAAAAAATTTCTTGCCCTTGGACGCGCCAGCGAGTCACAATGCCCCCTCGCTCTGGGATCACCTCTAACGATGTCTTCGTCGTCTGATCTGAGAGCGTGTAGGTCTTGTATTGACCTTGTTCAACTGCGATCGCAAACATCCAAAGACCTCACCATGCCATCGCTGCTAATAATGACACATCTGGGATTAATTCGGCACCCACGTGTTCAGAAGCGACCCAATCCTGACGATGCTTTTTAGTGGGTTGGCGACGGGCAGAGGGCGGCTGTGTCGTCTCGTTTTGCGATCGATTGCTGGATGACGGAACCGCCGTGCTAACTTTAACGGGCTGACGGTGAGCAATCGGCAGTGCGCTTAAGAGCCGCCCTGGTAACGCTGAGTGGTCTAACGCAGGCGCAGCGGCATCTGGCTGGGTCGGCTCTGTCGCAGGCACCATGGCATCTGAGGGTGAGTTTACCGCTGGAGAATCGCTGGATTCGGGCTGGATGGAGTCAAACGGAGTGCGATCGGGCGAGGTGATGAACGAATCGGTCGGATTGGCGAAACCAGAACGTTTTCTTGACGGAGGAGCCGCTGGCGCAGTCTGGCTATCCGTCTCGCTGTCACTTAACGCTGGCGCAGTTGATTCGACTGGAAGCGGGATATCACTCGCTGGTGGAGTCACATCAGAGGGCGTGTTAGCAGGTAAATTCGGTAACTCAATTGTGGTAGCAGCGGTCGCCCCAGCAACGCCTGGTCGAGCATCGAGCGCAATGGGCGATCGCATTGGTTCCTGGAAGCCCCTGGAGCGGTCAGCAATCTGATCCAGAATCTCGGCGCTGCGTTCGCTAGCAACTCTCGGCTGATAGCCCCGCACTTCCACCGGCACAAATTCGACTTTCATTTGCTTGTCTTTCAGAGCGACCTTCAGGACAGCGGTATCGTAGTCCCTGCGAGGATTGCCGCCAAAGATAAAGTTACCCATTGAGTAGGCGATCGGGCGACCTTTGTAAATTTCTGCACCCTGTAGCACATGGGGATGATGCCCCACGACCACATCCGCACCATGGTCGATCGAAAAATGCGCCAGGTTTATCTGCCAGTCAGCAGGATGGGTTGCCAGTTCTTCGCCCCAGTGATAGTTCACAATCACCCAATCCACCTGATTGCGAACCGCTTTTATATCTTCGGCAATGCGTTGCTCATCCGCGTAGTTGGTGCCAGCCCTATTTTCAGTGGCACTCTCAAAATCCGCGCCGTAGTAGCCAAAGTAAGCAACCCGCTGACCTTTCACGTCAATGATTTCGGGGCGACGGGCTTCTTTCACGTTTCGTCCTGCGCCAACGTGGGCAATGCCTGCTTGCTTCAGCGTGTCTAGCGTTTCTACTAGCCCAGGTTCTTGATAATCCATCGCGTGATTATTTGCCAGGTTCACCAGGCTAACACCGCCGCTGGTCAAAACCTTCACGGCATCAGGATCAGCTTTGAAGCTAAATTGCTTATCTGGTAGGGGAATCGTAGCCCGTGTCAACGGGTTTTCCAGGTTCACCATACCGAGGTCTGCCTTGCGGTACTCATCCATCTTGGCAAAGGTGCGCTCATAGTCTTCTCCAATCGCATCGGCAAAATGGTCAGACAGCGTCACATCACCCGCAAACGTCAGTGTAACGGTGGGGTCGTTAGGGTCAGGAACGCGATCGTGCTTAAGAACAGACACCGTTTCTAACGCTGCCTGCACCGTGTCAGGACGAAGGGAGGCATAGGGACTAGGACTTGCTTTTGGTAGCGAGGAAGAGGCAGTCGCGTTGGTTTGCTCAGAGGGCGCTTTGGAAAAGCCCAGTACGCAACCGAACACGAACGCAAAAATCGGTGGTCCACTAATCAGCATTGACCGCATCGTTTTAAGCTGCGATCGCTGCTGTGCGGTTTGACGAAGCTGGGTGCGAAGGTGCTGCGATCGTTGTTTACGGGCACGACGCGCTGGCGAAACCACCCGGACACTTTGCTCCCATACCGGCGCTTGCTCATGCATCAGCTTGCCAGCAATGCGAATGCCCTCAATTTGAGCCGAATTCAGTTTCCAGATGCGATGACAGATGAAGTGGATCAGTTCAGTGCGTCCCGATTCAGCCAGCTTGCGTTGGGAAGGGGGCAGCGGCAATTCGATCAAGACTCTCAAACAGCCCGGACGAATGCCACCCACGTAGGCACGAATCCCATGCGGCAGCAACACAGCGTTGAGCCAATGCGCGATCGCCTGAAAATTTCCCGCCCGCGCCAGTTCTACTAGCGATGGATGATGAACACTCTCTGTATAGACCATGAATCTCTGACCTCACTCTGCCGCATCACACCGTAACCTTGCAGCATTCTGTTATCACTCAGCAGGAATCACTACGATGGTTAGTCCATTAATACTCTATAATCCCTAACTTTCGGCATACGATCGTCAGCAAACTGCCTAAATCTTAAGGATCGTTCCAGTTCCTCACCTTGTGTCCGACATTATGTCCGACATTGAGCTTTGCATCTGGTGGTGACAGTTCGACTAACCAGCCGCAATTAATTGCAGAATAAAGGCAGTTACTATCACCATCGTTTCACATGGCTACATTGCCCGCCAATATCAAAGATTTGCTCTCCGATTTGATTGCACGCTACCGCTCTCGCGTTGATTATCTGGCAGTGCGCCTTGAAGCCGCCGAAGGAGCAGACATTTTTCTGCGGAGTGACAAAATCGAAACGTTGACCGAAGGAATTGCGATCGGCGGACAGGTGAGAGCGTGCCACAAAGGCGGCTGGGGCTTTGCCAGTTTCAATCAGCTTTCGACGTTGAGCGATCGCATTGAAGAAGCGATCGTTGCTGCCCGACTAGTTGGCGAAGAAGAAACCTTGCTGGCACCCATTCCTCCCATTCAAACCACCTGCACCCTACCACTAACGGGCACCGATCCCCGCCAAATCCCTCTGGCGCAGAAGAAAGCACTCTGTCAGCATTACAGCGACATTCTTCGTAGCATCAGCCCCCACATAATGACAACCTCGATTCGGTATGGTGACAGCGCCCAGCACGTGATCCTTGCCACCTCGGAAGGCACGTTGCTAGAGCAGTCCTGGGTAGATATGGAAATGCGGTTTGCTGCCACCGCGCGTAATGGTGAAACGGTTCAAACCGGACGCGAAACCACTGGCTCCCGCAAGGCGTACGAAGATTTGGTCGGGCTGGATGCTCAAGTTCGCAATGCTGCCCAACGAGCCGTTGACTCACTAGCACTGCCACCCGTGCGGGGCAACACCTACACCGTCGTGATTGACCCTATCCTCACCGGACTGTTTGTGCATGAATCCTTTGGGCACCTTTCGGAAGCCGACATGACCTACGAAAACCCCGACCTGATGGAAGTCATGAGCCTGGGTCGGCAGTTTGGTCCAGCGGATCTGCAAATTTTTGATGGTGCGGCACCCGCTGGTCATCGGGGCAGCTATTTTTATGATGATGAGGGCACGCCTGCCACCACCACTCAGTTGATCAAAGATGGGATGTTGGTAGGACGGCTACACTCTCGCGAAACGGCTGGAAAACTGGGCGAGCTTGCGACAGGTAACGCCCGCTGCCTCAATTATCACTATCCGCCGATCGTCCGTATGACGAATACATGGATCGAACGGGGTCAAACTCCTGTCGCGGATCTCTTTAACGGCATCCAGGAAGGGGTGTATGCCCGCAACTGGTTAGGCGGCATGACCAACGGCGAAATGTTTACCTTTACAGCCGGAGAAGCCTGGATGATCCGTAATGGTGAAGTGGCAGAACCTGTGCGTGACGTGACTCTATCCGGCAATGCCTTCAAAACCCTGGGCGATATTGAGGCGATCGGCGACGACTTCTTCTGGGACGAATCGGGCGGCTGTGGCAAAGGTGGGCAAAGTGGCTTACCCGTCGGTTGTGGCGGTCCCAGTTTACGCATTCGCAACGTTGTCGTGGGTGGAGAAGCCTTAGAAGAAGAGTAGGCGCAGAAACGGCTTTTAGCGTCTACTGACGGAAGAATAAGGGATGAAGGATGAAGGATAAGGCACGTTCTCTTCGACTGCTACACCTCAAAAAGTAGCGGCGATCGAGGCAGATTGCTCCATCCTTGGGCATACCATCAGACCAGGGCAAAACGTGACCGAAGATAGACGCTAACGCCCCTAGCTCGATTAAAAATAGGGCAAGTCGTGTTGGTTGCATGAAGTCTTATGTTTAACGTTCTAGAGGCTACCGTCCGCCCCCTGATGCTCAACGGCAAAGTCTTGGATGTTGCCTACGAGCTTTACCTGGCAGCACCGCCAGCAAGCTACCCTGTCATCAGCCTTCAAGAGCTTTCGCGCAAAACAGGCGCTAGCTTACTGGAATGTCGCAACGCAGTCGTTGATGCGAATCGGCACGGACGCTTTCCTCAATGTGCGCTGGAGACTTAAGTGCGCTGAAGATTGTAAGGACGCTAGAGATTATAGGCTGCGCGATCGCCTACATTTTCAGTCATCCAGCCTTTTTCAGTCATCCAGCCGCCGTCTTTTAGTCCTCGCTTGAGGGCAATAAGCGTCCGCGACGTTTCCGGGCTTCCATCGCGCGTTCGAGTACGTCTAGCAGTCCTGGCGATTCTTCTTGCAGCTTTAGCAATAGCCGTTCCCCTTCAGTAACATCACCGGGATCTTCGCCTGTTTCCATGACGGCTTTCAGGCGCGGCAGCGCAATTTCGTCAACTAACTCAACCAGGCTAAACAGACAGCGGTTAAACTGTCGCTCCGTTAGGGTGGAGTCTTCTAAAGGAAACTCAATGATGGCGCGAATTTCACCATCGGAAGGGTCATACTCCCATTGCAGCATTTTGGTTTCCCAGGAAATGCAGAGCATTGTCTGAAGGATGGCTGCTTTGTGAGGATGGTTGTTGACCCCAGAAAGGACTCGTGGTGCGAAGAGTTCAAAAAACTCACCGTCTTCATCAAGCTGGATCACAATGAGGAATTCGGGAATGTTTTCAGCATAAACGCCCGTGAGAATGCGGCATTCATCCTCGTCAAGCTTATATTTCCAGCCTTTGTTGTCTAGATAGCTGGCAATTTGTTGCAGCGTCGCGCCCATATAAAAGTCTCAATAAGAATCTGCAAGCGTTGGTGTCTTCCAGGTTGGTGATGTCTAAACGGTAGAAGTTGAAAGGGGCAGCCCCACAGTGTTGTCTTCAGTCAATTATCGTCTAAAGTTCAACCCAAAACAGCACTGTCGCCATACGCCACCATTGCTGGCGATCAATCGCCCCTTTTACGTCCAAACCTTTTGCTCCCAAACACACTATCACCCGCGCGGTACAGTCAAGCGAATGGGAATTTGCGCCAGTCCGGCATCCACTTGCTGAAACAAATGCTCTAGTGTCGAGGTATTATCGAGCACCACATCAGCATAAGTCGCCTTTTTTTGGATCGACATCTGGCTGTCGATACGGGCACGGGCTTGCTGCAAACTCAGGCGATCGCGCTGCATCAGTCGTTCGATCTGCTGCTCTGGCGGACACCGCACTACCCAGGTTTCAGTTACCAGATCCGTCATGCGTGCTTCAAATAACAGCGGAATAACCAGCACAATGATGGGATGCAGCGGGATCGCTGTAGACAGCGTACGCATTCCTGCTACCAGGCGATCGCGTACGTACGGGTGAATGCGTTGCTCTAACCACAGGCGCTCGGGTGGGCTACTAAAAATGATATCGCCCAGTCGGTGTCGATCCAGCGTCTTGTCCGGCAGCAACAACCCGGAACCATAGCGCTCTACCACCTCCTTGAGTACAGGCGACCCTGGCGCAACAGCCTCTCTGGAGTAGACATCGGCATCTAGAACAGGCAAGTGGTGCACTGTCGCCAAATAATTTGAGACAGTTGTTTTACCCATCCCAATCCCCCCTGCAAGACCAATGATGCGTTGAGGGGGATGAGCTTGATTGCTATGAGTATTCATAAATTAGACACCTGGAAAGTCTTGAGGTGGTTTGCCAGCAAGTACTCCCTCGTTTAAGGGGCGGTTACGAAAGGGTGTTTATCGTTAAAGCAGCTTGTCTAAAGTCCTAAAAGAGCAATAAGGTCACAAGTGCTGCTGCACCTCTTTGATTCTGCCAGTTTTCTGCTCAAGGAGCTAGAATCTGACGGAATCCGCACGATCGGCGCCCTGATTGAAGCGTGTGCAATCAGTGATTGCTCTGTTAGTGATCACTGACGATCGGGACTGTGCCAAGCGATCGTATGACAGTTTTCAAGTAGGCTTTTAATGGTACATAGCACCCCTACAGCGATCGCCATTGCTGCATCCATCAGTTTTGCTTCTCTAAAGCACTCGGCAAGCAACAAGACTGCCCCTTACAATAACGTTTAGAACGGTCGCCCTCAGAATCAACTCACCACACATCCAGTTCAGCGGAGTTTATGCCATGTTGCTCAAATCTACTACTCGTCACATCCATATCTTTACGGCTGTGGTTGAAAATAACGAGCTAGTCCCCAATGACAATGTTTTGACACTTGACATTGACCCAGACAACGAATTCAACTGGAGCGAAGAAGCAGTACATAAGGTTTATCGCAAGTTTGATGAGTTAGTCGAATCTTACGGCGGAGCCGACCTAACAGACTACAACCTGCGTCGCATTGGTTCTGATCTTGAGCATTTTGTGCGATCGCTCCTGCAAAAAGGCGACATCTCTTACAACCTCAACAGCCGCGTGCTCAACTACAGCATGGGTCAGCCCCGTGTAGCACCGAGTGAAGGTTGATGGCGTTTGTGAGCGATCGCTGGATAGTAAGGCAATGTATATGGACTGATCTCTATGTTAGAGAAATGTTAGAGAACAGCCTTGAAGCGCATCTTTCATCCTTCTTACTCTGCACTTCTTCTCTTTGCAGCAGCATCTCTTTTTCACTCAAAAACGTTTAACAGTAGCCGCGTTTGCTTTAGATTTTTTAATAAAAATTCTCATCAAATCAGTCTACCGTAACAAGTGGGTGGCTACTGGCGAGGTTTATCGCGCTCACCGATCGGCGCATCAGTTACCATCCAGTCAACGTAAGCTTTAGAAGATTTAGCATGAGCAGTAATTTAGCAACCAAGCTGCGTGAGGGGACGAAAAAGTCCCACTCAATGGCTGAAAACGTCGGTTTTGTAAAATGCTTTTTAAAGGGAGTTGTTGAGAAGAACTCCTACCGCAAGCTGGTTTCAAATCTCTACTTTGTCTATTCTGCAATGGAAGAAGAGATGGAGCGGCATCAACAGCACCCGTTGCTTGCCAAAATTTACTTCCCAGAGCTAAACCGTAAAGCAGCCTTAGAGCAAGACTTGCACTACTACTACGGTGCCAACTGGCGAGATCAAGTAGCCCCCTCTTCCGCCGCTGAAGCCTATATTCAGCGCATTCGTGAAATCTCTGACACGGCTCCCGAACTGCTGATTGCTCACTCCTATACTCGTTACTTGGGCGATCTATCGGGCGGGCAGATCTTGAAAGGCATTGCCGAACGCGGCATGAACCTTTCAGATGGCAACGGTACCGCTTTTTATGAGTTCAAGGGCATTACCGACGAAAAGCAGTTCAAAGCAACCTATCGGCAGGCAATGAATGATTTGCCGATCGATGATGCTACCGCCGATCGCATTGTTGATGAAGCCAATGCCGCTTTTGGCATGAACATGAAGCTGTTCCAGGAACTAGAAGGCAACCTGATCAAGGCGATCGGAGCCATGCTATTCAACACCCTCACTCGCCGCCGTAGTCGTGGCAGCACCGAGCTAGCAACGGCAGACTAGTTAGGACAGTCGTAGGTTTCAATCATTTCACTGCATTACCTTTAGAATCCTGGGGGCTTGGTGGTTAAAACGCTATCAAGCCTTCAGGATTCATAGTTTGAAGACAGATAGAAGACAGGCAGAAGGCAGAGGGCAGAAGGCTAAAGGCTAAAGGCTGAAAGCTAAGTAAGTCCTGTTAGGATCAAGCTCCAAGCTCTCTAGCAACGCTACCCAAAACTCAAAACTTAAAACCTCCCCCTTACTCCTCACCCCTCACTCCTTACCTCCTCCAAATGGCAGCAAAAATCCCCGTCACGATTATCACAGGCTTTCTCGGCAGCGGCAAAACAACGCTAATTCGGCATCTGCTGCAAAACAACCAGGGCAGGCGCATTGCCGTACTGGTCAACGAGTTTGGCGAATTGGGGATCGATGGCGACTTACTGCGTTCGTGTCAGGTCTGTGATGAAGAAACCCCTGCTGATGAAACGGCTGCAAAGGCAACCATGACATCTCGCCCACCCGACATTGTGGAATTAACCAATGGCTGTCTCTGCTGTACCGTGCAGGAAGAATTTCTGCCTGTCATGTTAGAGCTACTGAAGCGCAGAGAGAGTCTGGACTGCATTCTCATCGAAACTTCTGGGCTGGCACTGCCCAAGCCACTGATCAAAGCCTTTCGCTGGCACGAAATTAGCCATGCGGTGACGGTTGATGGTGTGATCACAGTCGTCGATTGCGAAGCCGTTTCAACCGGAACGATCGCCACTGACCTCAAAGCCTTAGAAGCACAACGCCAAGCCGATCCCAGCCTTGATCACGAAACACCGATTCAAGAACTGTTTGAAGATCAGCTTGCTTGCGCCGATCTGGTAATCCTCAACAAAGCCGATTTGGTTGATGCAGCAACCCAAGCCGACGTTGAACGACTCGTCCTCCAAGAACTTCCCAGAGCCGTCAAAATTGTGTCCAGTCACCACGGACAACTTGACCCAGACATCCTACTTGGCTTTCAAGCGGCGGTTGAAGCAAACCTAGAATCTCGCCCCAGTCACCACGATGAAGAAGAAGACCACGACCATGACGATGAGATTACGTCAGCGCACCTGATCCTCGATCGTGCTTTTGATCCTGCCCTACTGAGAAAGCAACTCGAAGCGCTCGTGCAAGAACAAGAGATTTATCGTATCAAAGGCTTTGTCGCTGTGCCCCAAAAACCAATGCGCCTGGTGATGCAGGGTGTAGGCAAGCGCTTTGACCAGTTTTACGATCGCCCCTGGCAGCCTGAAGAAGCAAAACAGACCCGTCTCGTTTTCATTGGGCGTGCCCTGAACGCGGCTGATATTGAGACTCAGCTATCGGCGCTGCCGGGATAGTGAAGGCTTAAAAAGCTTATACACTGGTTCCATGTTGTTATGCCAGTTGACTCAGAAATTGGGCTAGATTGATTGTTTGCGTTCAGATAGAACTAATGTAAGCGCTCATGATCTTATTCTGAGTCTTGGCAGCCTCAATACTGGACGATCAAAAAACAGGTGAGCGCGAGAATGAGGGAGAGACAAGTTGAGCTTGGAAGGTTAGCTTATCAGAATAGCTAAGGAGCAATACTCAGAGACTATAGTGAATGTCGATGCAACAAGAGCACTTTCTCATAACTGAAGATGCTAGAGGACGACACGGATATGTCCTTGACGGTCCAGTTTACTTGATAGGCAGCAGCCCCCGGTGTGACATCCATCTTGCGTCTCAATGTGTCTCACCTTACCACGCTACGCTAGTGCAACGATTCGACGACAACGGCACCGCCTATTACCGCATTGTGGACGGCAACCCTCAAGGTAAGCCCAGTACCAATGGTTTGTTAATCAACAAATGCAAGCTCCGGGAACACGATTTACAAAATGAGGATGAGATCATATTTGGTCTAGAAGCAAGAGCCGTTTACTGTATAAACGATGTGCCGTCAGAAGAAATGCGGGCTCTTTGGGCGGGCGAAGAGGCGACAGGCACGACGATCATTGTTGATGAACGCGGTCAGTGTTCCATTTCCATTATGTACTTGGTCTTGCCACCCTAAGCTTATGAGGTAAGGTATGGCAACCGTTCAAATCCATCTTGTACTTTTTTGCCCGGATGACCGCTCAATGGCTTTAGCCTCCAGCCCTTAAATCGTTTCCCCGCAGACATCAACCAGATAGCACATCGAACGAAAGCGCAAGCCGACTAACTGGTCGTAAAGAGGGTTCAGTTTGCAGAGGGGGGGAATGTGCGCCAGTTTGCGACCAAAAAGGATGATATCTCGCTCAAAGGGGCACTGACCAGGAATTACTTTGTACAAAAGGCGGGCAAGCTTTGGATCATTAATGGCAAGACGGTCAAGCCACTGGCGAACGGGTTGCAGCACATCAATGCAGAGAGTATGTGGTGCAGCTTTGGCTGAGGGTAGGGCGGAATGGAAAGCTAGTTGTGAATCAGACATCGTAAACCTCACTTGTCTGTACGTTCTCAATCTGTGTCTGCTCTTAAGCGTTGATACAGCCACCTACAGGCTTTGATGCTGTAGCTGATTGATTGTTCCTCCCTATAAGATACAAATCAGGAGCTTTTTTTCCGTAAAGCTAAGAATAGAAAGGCTCATTTTCAAATAAATTTCTAGTAAATTTGGTAAAACGATCGCAGGGATCAAGGCACTGATTAACCCCAATCAAAATTTAATCTCGACAGCAAAGTTAATTAGTGAAAATCACGGCAAAGCCGCGATCGCTTTCATATCACCCTGGTACGTTTAGCGAAAGAGATAATTGTAGCAATCGCTACTAAAAAATGCGCTGAATAAGGCTTCTGGGCATCACGCAGCACAACGTCAGTGCAGAAAGGATGGAAGAAACGAGTCTGTAGACTTTTTCAAGCGGCTAAAGTTGCGTTGCTTAAGCACAGTTTTTGTAGAACGATACAGTACCCGGAAAGGTACTTTTTTCTGGCTATGCGTAGCAAATAATACCAAAGCGACTTTCTTAGAAAAAACAAAAAGCGCTAAAACAATTGCACAACTTATTGTGTGATCGTAATCACAGAAAATAAGCGATCGTGCAGACGTAGAGATTTGATAAACTCAGCGTGCGATAGTTCCGGGTGCATCAATGACAAAAGACGTTCATCTACACCGTCCAGATATTGAACAGATGGTGAATCAAATTACAGCCTGTGGCAAAATCAGCCGTGCTGATCAACAGCAGTTTATGTCCGCCTTACTTTCCCAAAAGAGTATCAACCAGACTGAGCAAGAGTTAATTAATCGGGTATTTGAACTGCTGCGGAGGGGTCGCTTGCGAGTAGTAGATTGAGGGCGTTGGCGGCTGTAAAGACCTTAGAACCCCAAATCAGCCGCCACCCGATGAGCGCAGGCAAAGCCAGAAAAGGCAACGGCGTTCAATCCCTGTCCTGGGAAGGTGCTGTCACCAACGCAGTACAAGCCAGAAACGGCTGTGCGATTGAAGGGCATACCCAACAAACCCGCCAGCTTGCGACGAGGGATCGGTCCATACGTGCCATTATCACGCCCAAGAAAGCGGCGATGGGTGCGTGGTGTACCGATCTCCTGATAATCCACATAGGCAGAGAGATGAGGAAAGAGGCGCTCTAGACGCTGGATGAGGCGATCGGCGGCAGCCTCTTTGCGGGCTTTGTAGGCAGTCGGCGACAAATGCTGCCAATCGTCAAACCAACTGGGTGTAAACGTGTGGATGATGTGATGACCGGGAGGAGCCAAGGTTGGATCAAGCAGCGTGGGGATCGAGACGAAAATGGTGCCTTCAGCCTCTTCCATACGCTCCCAGTCTTCTAGCAAAATGTGATGGCACTCAGTACCAGTCGGTAGTGCTTCGGCTTTGACACCCAGATGCAGGCTCAGGAAGCTTGGCGACTGCTGATAGCGACGTTGCCATTTACGTTCTGAGGGTGGCATCTGCGCCGCTGGAATCAGCTTCTCGAAGGTATCCCAACGGGTCGCATTAGAAATAATGCGCTTTGCGGTGTAACGTTTTCCAGAAGCCAGTTCTACCCCCGTAGCACGTCCATTCGTTTGCAAAATTTTGGTCACTCTCGCTTTGTACTGAATCTGCCCACCGCATTTTTCTAGCCCTTCGACTAGCTTCTGCGCAATCTGTCCTACGCCACCTTTGGGGTAATTAATGCCGCCGTAGTGTCGATCGCTAAACACCATACCTGCATTAATCATCGGCGTGCGATCGGCAGGTACAACCGACCAGCAATAGCACTCCATATCAATAAACTTCAGCAACGCGGGATCAGTAATATACCGTCGGGCAATGTCTCCAGCATTTTGGGGTAGATACTTGACCAGCCCCAAGCAGGCAAGCGGGTGCTGAAAGAAGACGCGCATGAGGTAACGCGGTTCTTCTAGCGACAGCAGATCCATCACGTTCAGGCAGTTGAACACACGCCAGCATTCATCGTAAAACTGTCGAATGCCGTTCTGTTCGTGGGGAAACAGAGCCATTAACTCTTGCAAAAACTTCTCATAGTCTTTGTGGACTTTTAGCTCTAGCCCATCGGGCAAATGATAGTGAATCTGCACGGGATCAGGAATCGTTTCAAGACTGACGTTCACCGCCTCTAAAGCGCGAGTGAGAAGATTGGTCGTCCCCTGCTGACCAAAGCCAAAAATCATCGAAGCACCCACGTCAAACCGATAGCCCTGCCGTTCAAAATAGCCTGCACTGCCGCCAGGGATCAGGTAGCTCTCTAGCACTAAGACGCTGGCTCCTTTTGCTGCTAGCTGTGTGGCAGTCACTAAGCCACCAATGCCCGAGCCAATCACGACCGCGTCAAAGTCAGTAGAAGCGTCTGGTGACAGCGGCGATCGCCCCACAACAGGCATTGAAACGGATTGAGAAGATAAAGGCATAGAACAGCGCGATCGAGACAACGAAGACTTTCACCAGTCTATCGAAGTTGCTGCCTCTAGTAAGCCTTGTGCGGCAAGAGCGAGTCACCCGATCTTTGCGCTCTCAGGCTAGAGAAACGCGTGAGGGAGACATCGATCGTGATCAGTGGTCAAAAAAAAAGGGGAATCGGTCTACTGCTGCTGACCAATCCCCCTGCTAATCCTTCAGAGAGGAGAACACTCAAATAACGATAGCTTTGTTGAGAATCTATGTCAACTCTAAATCGTTATTTTGCCGCATGATCGAAAAAGGGGGCAGCAAGCACCCGTGTGATCACCCTGGCTTACCGCTTACAAGTGAGCCTGGAAGTGCAAACTGAATTGTAGTAAGAGAGTATGATGGGTCAAACTTGTAACCGATCGCCGCTGGACTGTTCTTTCTCAGCTTTTTCTAATCTATGACCCTTCAACTGCGTGTCTATGTGCCGCCACATCCCCTGATCCAGCATTGGTTGGCTGTAGCCCGCGATGTGTCAACCCCTTCAACTCTTTTTCGCAGTGCCATGACTGAGTTAGGTCGCTGGCTGACCTATGAAGCCATTCGCGACTGGCTGCCCATTCAGGAAACCACGATCGATACACCACTGGCTCCCTGTCCAGCGACCTTTATTGATCCAACCGTGCCCGTTGTAGTGATGCCAATTCTGAGGGCGGGACTGGCGCTCTTGGATGGCGCTCAAGCACTGCTGCCGTTAGCGTCGATTTACCATATTGGGTTTGTCAGAAACGAAGAAACTCTGGAGCCAGGCTGCTACCTTAACAAGCTGCCAGAGAAGTTTGCCCCGCAGACAAGGGTTTTAATTACAGAACCGATGCTGGCAACGGGCGGAACAAGCATGGCAGCGATGGCAGAGTTAATCCAGCGAGGCGTTGATCCAGCGCTGGTACGCATTATCTCCGTTGTTGTGGCTCCCACAGCATTACAAAAGCTCAGTGCCGCCTATCCCAGCCTCACTATTTACGCGGCTGGCATTGATGAAGGCTTGAATGAAAGTGGCTTTATCGTGCCGGGGCTGGGGGATGCGGGCGATCGCACCTTTGGCACATGATGTTAATCTAAGGCACTGACTTGGCTAGCCGTTAGCGGCGCTAGCAGTTAAGCTAGGGGTAATAAGGCAAGAGTTAAATTTGGCGACGCAAGTGGGATTTTGAGCAGCGATGAGTCAGCGAGACAATTTTTCGGGCGGCTTTTTACTCGGTGCCATGTTTGGAGGCATCGTGGGCGGTGCGTTGGGTGCTGTAGTTGCTTCCAGGGTACTGAACCCCCAGTCTGAGGAACCGCTGTTGAGTGGCAGTCAGGCTGATCCACAGGACAGTCGGGCAAAGCGACGATCGCTGAAGGCAGCCGACGAACAGGCAGAAATGGAAGTTGCCCGCCGCAGCCTGGAAGGTAAGATTGCCCAACTAAACGATGCGATCGACGATGTGCGTCAACAATTGGGTGGGGTGAATGGTGCGACCGAAGCGCGATCGACCGCTAGAGAACTGTAGCTACTAGCTGGAAGTAGCACGTCTGGTATGAGGTGATAAACTTACTTAACTTGATCGCTGCTGATATTCGTTAGATTAAGTCTAGATGCCAACATCTTTGCTGTAAAAGGAAACATACCTCTATGCCTGCCAGCCTGGTCTTTGAACTGTTTCGAGTTATCAGTACCTTCATTGGCTTCTATACAGCCTTAGTGTTCATTCGGATTCTGTTGAGCTGGTTTCCCAACATCAACTGGTTTGATCCACCGTTTTCGATTCTGAGTCAACTGACTGACCCCTACCTCAACCTTTTCCGATCGATCATCCCACCGCTGGGTGGTCTTGACTTTTCAGCGATTTTGGCATTGCTGCTTCTACAAGTAGTTCAATCCACTATTTTGCCGCTGATCGCTCAATTACTCTCTAGCTCACAATTAGGGTATTAGGATATCCCTTGTTGTAGCTTCTTGCTCAAGCACTTCGAGCCTTTGAATGTGCTGAGTCGAAGACATCCAAAGCCTGCTCGCGTTTTCTTTAAGGCGGAGTAGGCTTTTTCAATGCTAACGGCGGACAGTTCCCGTGAAGCCAGCAGCCTTAAACTGCTCTAGTTTGAGTGGTGTTGGTTGACTTGACGGCACTGAAATTCTCAGATCAAAGGTGCCAATACCAGGCGGCACTTCGTCGATCGCGCCCAGACGAGTGCGATTTTGCATCACAGAATCGTTGTTTGCATCGTAGATACGCCCAAAAATGTCGGCGTTGACAACAGGCTTGCCAGATTTATTTTCAGTTTTTCCCGTCACGATGAAGCAGTTGGGGAAGATGCTAGCAACGCCACTGTTCTCAGGCTTGTCGGACAGTTCGGCAGGGCAGTCATGATAAGAAAGGTCAAACAGCCTGATTTGGGTGAGCGCCAGGGCGGGCGGCGTGCTCAAAGTGGTGAGCAACCACAGAAGCCCCGTAGCAAAAAGAGTGGCAAACGCGCGAAATGTCATAGGGTATGGGTTAGCAGCTAGACACGGTGTATGGACGGCTTCGTTACATCACACAGAAGCCCTGTCTCAGCTTAGCCCGAATCGAACCTCAATAGCCTGGAGGACGCTTTTTGAAACGTTTGTCATAATAAGGATTCATGTTCGGCGATCGCTGACAGGCATGACTCAATCGAAGCTTGAAGCTGCTCTTAACGCAGCGTTTAACCAATGTGCCGCCGCCTTGCACCCCCTCAGCGATCGCCAAAAGCAGATCTTGCTTCAAGTCGTATTGGCGGCGATGCAGTTCGAGCAAGAGGGGCAGCAACCGGATCACGATCGTCGTGCTGTTGCGGGTGAGGCAAATCGTATAAGCAATCCGCTAGAGCAACTTACGCCTGATGAAAAGCAAGCCTTTCTATCGTTCCTTAAACAGCAGGAAAGCCAGAACCAACCCTGGAAGTGGAAGATTAGCCTGCTGAATGATTGGCTTGAGGGCAGAAGCTCTGGAGTCGTGCAGTTCATCCGTGAACGTTACGGCATTCAATGGCTAGAGCAGATTACCCCAGACCAAGTAGCAACCTACCTGAAAGCAAACAACAGTGACGGACTCAAATTAAAGCTGGGCGATCGCATTGAAGTCACGAACGGCTTATGGGAATGGGTGCAAGAAAGCGGACCCTGTAGCAGAGAATGGTTTCCCTGTACAGTCGTCAGCATTCGAGACGCGACTGAAAATCATGATGCTGACTCACCACTAAGGGACAGTAGTGCTAACGCATCAGGCAATGGTGAGACGAGTTGCATTATTCGCTTCGGGGATGGCACCGAATACGAGATGCAAGGCATCTATGACTGGAATCGCCCGAATTGGCGTTGGCTAGACGGTTAGCGGCTGTTGGGTCTGCGCTTAAACGTGCGTACGATCGGTTAAGATTTCGTAGCCATTCTCTGTAACCAGCACCGTATGTTCAAACTGGGCAGAGAGGGTATTATCGACCGTGACAGCCGTCCAGCGATCGGCAAGGGTACGAGTAAAGCGCGATCCGGCGTTAAGGATCGGTTCGATCGCTAGAGTCATGCCTGCCCGCAATTTAACGTTTGGCATACTGTGCGTACGAAAGTTAAACACCGACGGCTCTTCGTGCAGGTTGCGCCCCACGCCATGCCCTGTAAAGTCTTCGACAACTGTGAACCCGTTTGCCTTAACGTGATCCTCGATCGCGCCTGCCAAATCCAGCAGATGGGCACCCGCTTTTACCTGCTCAATGCCTTTGTACAGCGCTTCTTCCGCCACACAAATTAAACGCGCCGCGTCAGGCGTAACAGTGCCAACCGCGATCGTGATGCAGGAATCGCCGTGAAACCCTTGAAAGTAAGCGCCAGTGTCTACCTTTAACACATCACCAGGGCGGATGACTTTTTTACGACTGGGGATGCCATGCACCACTTCGTTATTGATGGATGAGCAAATGGAAGCAGGAAAGCCGTGATAGCCTTTGAAGCTCGGAGTAGCATCCATCTCACGGATACGTTTTTCGGCATGGGCATCCAGATAGGCTGTAGTCATCCCAGGCTCAACCAGCGCTGCGATTTCCTTCAACACGGTTGCCACAATCCGGGAAGCCTGCCGCATGATCTCAATTTCGCGGGGCGATTTTAGCTCAATGCCACGACGCTGTTTAGGCGGTGAAGACAGAGCAGGTTTGTTACGCAGTTGGCTAAAAATATTCATGCGATCGCAACCAAAATTAAAGGCGTTACCAACAAAAGTCGCAGTTGACAAGAGACACAAAGCAGACAGTTCAAGCCGTAGCCCAACAGTAGGACATCGTTCAAATTAGCTCAAACGGATGCGTTGATGACCTGATCTCGAACGCTTACCTTTACTAACAGTAACTCAAATTACCGCCTCCTAGGATGGCTGACCCGCTTGCCTCGTCGGTCGTCTAACGAGTGATCGTCCCTGTAAACGCGATTACTTGCGTTTAGAGAGACGATCTAAGCCTGGGTTGAGTCTTCTTTCCGTAGAGCCTACTTTTGGGAAGATGGCTGCGGTTTTAGTAAGGGGTTATTTTGAGGACTAGTTTGAGCGACGACGGTGACGGGGATCGCGGTTTGACCAACCGCAGGCAATTTAGACCACAAGACGATACCCAGACAAAGCGCAAACAGCAGGCTGGGCAGACCGTAGCGACGCAGTAGTGTAGAAAGCATAGATAAGGGACAACGCTCTGAGAAACTGACCTCAGCAAGCCAATCAAGGAAACTATAGTTACTGCCACAGAAATTAGGACATGGGGATCAAAGGGTGTGTGTGGGCTTCGCCCCCAGCCAGGGGTTCTACCCCTGCAACCCGTCCTCACCAGTATGGCTACGGCTGTAGCTTGTATTCCCTCAACACTTGCCTCTGCTCTAATCTAATCCATTCGTAGGGGAGCGCAGTGGCGAATATACGAGGCAACCCAGGGCAACAGTTTAGAGGTTAGTGAGCCGATCGCCCTTAGCTTTAAGCAAATGATCGAGCACCTACCGCTTCTTTCACCACTGTTGGAGCGTGTTCAAGCTGGCAATACGGGCGGCTGTAGCTCAACGGTAGTTCCAGTGAATATTGTACTAGCCGATCGGCATCGCTGAGAATGTCTTCGGTTCGTCCATCAAAAACCACCTCACCCCGACTAAGGACAACGGTACGATCGCACAGTTCCAGCGCTAAATCCAGATCATGCGTTGCAATTAACTGTGTCAAGGGCAGGCTATCCAGCAGGTGAATCAGTTCACGACGACAGCGGGGATCAAGCTGGGCAGAGGGTTCATCTAACACCAGCACCTGAGGCTGCATGGCAAGAACACCCGCGATCGCCACCCGTTTCTTTTCACCGCCCGATAGATTATTGGCATTCCGTGAGCCATATCGCTGCGGGTCTAAGCTCACTGCTTTCATTGATGCCACCGCCCGATGCTCCAGCTCATGCCCTTTAATGCCTTGATTCAACGGGCCAAACGTGACATCTTCCCAAACCGTAGGCATAAATAACTGATCGTCTGGATTTTGAAACACCAAGCCGACAAAGTTGCGAATTGCTTTCAAATTTTTCGGTATCATCGCTAGCTCACCGACCACGATCGCGCCCGTTTGGGGCAGCAGCAGCCCGTTCAAATGTAGCAACAGCGTCGATTTACCAGAGCCGTTTGCACCGACGATCGCAACCCGTTCCGTCGCCTTAATCGAAAGGTTGATCCCTTTAAGTGCCTGTGTTTCATCAGGATAGGTGTAGCTCAAAGCACTGATTTGTATAGGGTTATGGTGCATACGAGCCGCAAGTTAAACAACGTTGAAGAAATAAATACCCTGTCCAAGCAGGGTCAAGATCATAGTAAGCGTTAACGCAAAGTAATCGTGCTGACCCGCACCTGTAGAGTCTGCCGCAGGTGGTAAGCCATCATATCCACGCGACAGCATCGCCTGATGCACCCGTTCGCCCCGGTCAAGCGTACGGATAAACAACGAGCCAAACATATTGCCGACAACCAATCGCTGCCAGCGATCGCTCCCCATTAAATTACGTGAAAGCGCCGCTCGCTGCATCGACTGAAACTCACTAACCAACACTGCTATGTAGCGATACATGGATGCCATGATTGCAACCAGTAGAGGCGGCAGCCGCAACTCAGTCAACGCCTGAAGCAATGCTGGCACTGAGGTGGTCAGCACCAAAACATTTGCTATTAAAAGCGATAGCAATGCCTTAAACGCCACGCTGCCCAAAACTAGAAGCCCTTCAGTCGTAATTTGCAGCCAACCCCATTGCCACAACACGTCACCACCACCACGAAACAGCGTACCCAGCAGCACAACGCTAAGAAAAACTGACTCAACGGCAACCCGCTGCACCAGGATAGAAAGAGTGACACGGCTGCATAAAATAACCGCCCCAACACCAAGGGCATAGGCGAACCAAGTCCACCAGCGTCCATTGGGTGTAAGGGCGATCGCAAACAGCAGTAACAACGCGCATAACACGCGAGTCTTGGGCGCTAACCGATGCCACAGCGAGACTCGCTGACTATCAATGTCAAGACGAAACGCACCAATGTGCAAGAGCATTCATGCTGTCCTTCTGGTGAAATAGCACCAATACAATTTCAATAAGCTATATCAGCAGTCGGGCAAACTAAAAATCACTCTTCTGACAGAGAATCGTCAGAGGGTGTCTCTGGCTTCCGCACAAGCAGCTTGCCCGCACCCCAAGCCAGACCAAACGTAACCAGTGTACCAACCAGTCCCGCTAGGGGTGTAGCAATCTGTTCGGGCACTCCCCTCACAGCATATTCATCAAAAACAGCGTGGAACGGCAGCTTCTGAGCTGGACTCTCCTCAAGTGCCTTATCGCTAAACTTAAGATCTTCTGAAACTCGATCCAGACCATCTGGGTCTGAGCTTGCAAAGGGCGATAAAACGATCGCAATTAACAGTGCAATGCCCAGACCAGAAAGCACAAACGCACGGTTCCGTTGCTGGTAACGACGGTTACTCATAGTGAAACCTCTTTAAAGAATGTGAGCTTCTCAGCCAATACTGAACGTGAGCGTCTGACAAAAACGAGTTAACGTGGCAAGAGTGACTTCGATACCACTGGTTCTGCCCTACGCGGCGCATCGTAGAGCAAGTCAGGGCGCGATCGCCAGATAAAACTGATGGTCGTTACCGAAATAATTGCCTCACCGACACCAATCAGAACGTGCCAAAACAGCATCGCGGTGAGGGCGACAGCCAGAGGCACCGTACCAGACAAAGCCAGTTGAATTGCCGTAGCGGCAGCAGCGACAATCACGCTGACCCAGGCAGCAATGGCTACACCAATCAGCGTTCCACGGAGAGAGTTACGTCCCAAGGCAAAGCGAACGGCTCGATACAGATAATAGCCCCCAAAGGTGCCAATCAAGCCCATGTTTAAAACATTGGCACCCAGAACGGTCAAACCACCATCCTGGAAAAGAATGGTCTGCACGATAAACACGACGGTCATCACCAGCGATCCCGCCCACGGTCCTAGCAACGCACCCGCCAACGTACCGCCGAGCAAATGACCGGACGTTCCACCGGGGATCGGAAAATTAATCATCTGTGCCGCAAAAATAAAGGCGGCACAAACGCCCATTAACGGAACCGTCCGATCCTTGTATTCAGATTCCACTCGCTTTAGCGCTACTGCAATCAGAGCGATCGCGACCACCCAAGTGACGAGGCTAACTGGCAAACTGAGAAACCCATCCGGAATATGTAGTGCCAGATGAGTCGGCAGTGCCCATCGCCATAGCGGGGAAGACAGTAGGTGCAAGAAAACAACTCCGACTGTAATCAAAATAAGGTCCTCATTTAGCAACAAATAGAGACGAAAAAGGCTGGAATAGTAAAGAAATGAGCGACCCAACGGCTGTCCAGATGGTGCAAGTTGCCCATCCTGAGCTAGCCCCAACACTTTCCAACAAACAGAGCTAAAAATTCAATCCTCCACGGGGGCATACAAAGAGAGGGTACTAGCTAGCTTTAACCGCTTTTTGTTTAGGCAGAACATTTTGCTTACACAGCTATCAAGCTAAAAAAGATCCTAAAAAGACCTTCATCTACTGCGAAAGCCTCTCCCTGTAGATTCAAGCAGCATTTTGAGTTATTTCATCAGTGGCTCTAGACTGAAGTGGCTAACATGGTTTATGATTGTAGACTGTGAGTTTTCACTTAACCTATGCACGCCCAAGAGATTATCCGCTCCATTGAAGCGGAGCAAATGAAGTCGAACCTGCCAACCCTTTATATCGGCGATACCGTCAAAGTAGGTGTCATCATCCAAGAGGGCGGCAAAGAGCGCACCCAGCCTTACGAAGGGGTGATTATCGCCCGTCGTGGTGCTGGTCTCAACCAAAACATCACGGTTCGCAAAACGTTTCAGGGTGTTGGCGTAGAGCGAGTTTTCCTCATTCATTCGCCTCGTATTGAAAGTATCAAGGTGTTGCGACGTGCCAAGGTACGCCGCGCTAAACTTTACTTCCTACGCGATCGCATTGGTAAGGCAACTCGTCTTAAGCAGCGCTTTGATCGTCCCCTTCAGTAGATTGCTAGCGTATCTGGTTACTAATTGCTTGCAACAATGCTTTAGCAGCTAGTAACCGACAAACTGGCAGTCAAGCTGATAGACTGATAATGCTGAGGCTTTGGCACTGGCGCTCTTAGTTCAGTTGGTAGAACGCAGGTCTCCAAAACCTGATGTCGGGGGTTCAAGTCCTCCAGGGCGCGCTTAGTGAACGGCGATCGTGAGTAAGGTTTGACACTGGTCTGGCGATCGCTTTTCGCTGTTTTACCCAAGGCTGCAAAAGTTATCCAGTTCAATGGACTGGAGAAGCAGAACGAAGCATTAAGCGACAGCGAAACTGGGATACATTGGTAGTACGGTCACCAACTTCTAAGATGGTTTCTACTGTAGAGACAGGAAAGAAGTGATCTGGTTCAACGCTGCACTGAAAGGGAGATGAGGAACTGTGGCAAAAAAAGAAGCTACCGAGGTGCAAGAGGCAAAGACTGGCTTTAGTGCTTCAGCTTTCTTGCAAGAGACAAAGGATGAGCTTGATAAGGTGGTCTGGCCCAGCCGTCAGCAGCTTATTAGCGAATCGATCGCTGTAGTTCTGATGGTGATCCTTTCCGCAACCCTCATTTACCTGATTGATAATTTCTTCTCTTGGGGAGCCAAGCAGGTGTTCGGATGACTTTTGCATCAGACGACTTTCAACAAAATTCGGCACAAGAGGAACAGTCAGAAGAAGCATCGTCTCAAAGCGGTCGCTGGTATGCTGTGCAGGTTGCCTCTGGTTGCGAAAAGCGTGTCAAGGCAAATTTGGAACAACGTATTGAAACACTGGATGTTGTCAATCGCATCTTCCAGATCGAGATTCCTCAGACTCCTGCTATCAGGCTTCGCAAAGATGGTAGTCGGCAGAGTACAGAAGAAAAAGTATTCCCTGGCTACGTGCTCGTCAATATGCTGATGGACGATGACACTTGGCAGGTCATTAAAAATACACCTAACGTCATCAACTTTGTCGGTGCCGAGCAAAAGCGCCGCTATGGTCGGGGTCGGGGTCATGTTAAGCCACTGCCGCTGGGCAATGCCGAAGTCGAGCGCATCTTTAAGCAAGCCCAAGAGCAGGAGCCGATTGTCAAAATTGACATGTCTCCTGGAGATAAAATCTTGGTGCTGTCGGGTCCCTTTAAGGATTTTGAAGGTGAGGTGATTGAGGTCAGTCCAGAGCGCAGCAAGCTTAAAGCGCTGTTGTCGATTTTTGGGCGCGATACACCCGTGGAGTTAGAGTTCAATCAGGTTCAGAAAGAGAGTTAGTAGAGTCAATGGCAAAGAAAGTTGCTGCGGTCATTAAGTTGGCAATCACGGCTGGGAAAGCAAACCCGGCTCCTCCTATTGGTCCCGCGCTTGGTCAGCACGGGGTCAATATCATGATGTTCTGTAAAGAATACAATGCGCGGACTGCTGACCAGGCAGGCATGGTAGTTCCCGTGGAAATTTCGGTCTATGAAGATCGCAGTTTCACATTTATTCTCAAAACGCCGCCTGCGTCCAAGCTGATTGCAAAGGCAGCAGGAATCGAGCGAGGCTCGGGCGAAGCCAATCGCAAGAAGGTGGGTTCAATTACCCGCTCTCAGCTTCAAGACATCGCTCAAGCTAAACTGCCTGATCTGAATGCAAATGACATTGAGGCAGCCATGCGAATTGTTGAGGGGACGGCGCGCAACATGGGCGTGACGATTAAGGACTAGCTTAAGGGTGCAGTTTGCACGCTGTCTAAGTGTCTTTAGACAAAAGATTGCCGTTTTTGTAAACCGTTAGCGGGGGAGAGGCGATGCTTCGTTAGTACCCCAAGAGGAAAGCATGGTCAAAATATCTCGTAGACTGCAAGAATTAAACAAAAAGGTTGAGGAACGGGCGTACGAGCCGCTTGAAGCCCTGAACTTGCTGAAAGAAACAGCGACTGCTAAATTTCCAGAATCCGCAGAGGCGCATATTCGCCTAGGGATTGATCCTAAGTACGCAGACCAACAGTTGCGGACGACTGTTGCGCTCCCCAAAGGTACGGGTCAATCGATTCGAGTCGCGGTCATTGCTCGTGGTGAGAAAGTGACTGAGGCAACGAATGCTGGTGCAGACTTGGCTGGCTCGGAGGAACTGATTACCGAGATCCAAAAAGGCATGATCGACTTTGATTTGCTGATTGCGACACCAGACATGATGCCTCAAGTGGCAAAGCTGGGTAAGTTGCTTGGTCCACGGGGTCTAATGCCATCGCCTAAAGGTGGCACAGTTACCTTTGATCTACCGCAAGCGATCGCCGAATTTAAGGCAGGTAAACTAGAGTTTCGTGCTGACAAAACGGGCATTGTCCACGTGATGTTTGGCAAAGCAGCGTTTCCAGCCGAAGATTTGATGATTAATCTCAAGGCGTTGCAAGAAACCATTGACCGCAATCGCCCTTCTGGCGCAAAGGGTCGCTATTGGCGTACTGTCTATGTTGCTGCCACGATGGGACCGTCCATTGAAGTTGACGTAAGCCTCTTGCGAGATCTGAAGGTAGGAGACGCAGCCTAATTTTTCCGTTAGTGGCAGTTAGTTGTTAGACTGGTGTTTGATTACTTAATCTAGCAACTGCACCTCATATCTGTTGCGATCGTAGGATTATTAGACGTTAACTAAGTACCAACAATTTCATAGCAAAGCCAGAGACAGCAGGTGCCCAGAGCTTAATTTCCTGCCGAGGTTTTCGTTTTGTATTTTTGGAGTGTCAGTGTTGCCTTTTGTAGCACTGACAGCCAATTTACAGCGTAACCCCGGCTTTGAGTCCGGGGTTTTTTGATCTTATCTGGCTTTGTCTGATGAAACTGAATGAGCAGTGTTTAAGTTTGACCAAACCATCCAATCAAAGGAGGTGAAGATAAATGGGTAGAACGTTAGAGGGTAAAAAGGCGATCGTCGCTGAACTCAAGGAAACATTGAGTACGTCTCAGTTAGCAGTTGTCATTGACTATAAGGGGCTAACAGTTGCCGAGATTACAGACTTGCGTAGACGGCTTCTGCCGAGTGGGGCAACCTGCAAAGTGACCAAGAATACCCTTATGCGAATCGCTGTTACAGGTGATTCCACTTGGGAGCCAATGACAACGCTGTTGTCAGAGTCGTCAGCCTTTCTGTTAATTAAAGATGACGTTGGCGGTGCGCTCAAAGCGTATCAGGATTTCCAGAAAGCAACCAAGAAGACAGAACTTCGTGGCGGCGTGATGGAAGGACGGGCGCTAACGGAAGCTGATGTTAAAGCGATCGCTGACCTGCCATCCAAGGAGCAGCTTATTGCTCAAGTGGCTGGAGCAATCAATGGCGTGGCTGCCAAGTTAGCGGTCGGGATCAATCAGGTGCCGTCTTCGCTGGCTCGTGCTATTCAAGCGGTTGCCGACAAAGATCAAGAAGCCGCTTGAATCAGCTTTTAGTGCTTAGTTTTTAGAACTAAACCTCTAGAAACTAGCGATCTTGCTTGCATGCCCAATGGGCTTGAAAACCAAAAACCAAAAACTTAGGAGACTACAAATGTCTGCAACCACTGATGGAATTTTAGAACAGTTGAAAACTCTGACGCTATTGGAAGCGTCAGAACTGGTTAAGCAAATTGAAGAAGCCTTTGGCGTGAGTGCAGCGGCTCCTGTGGGCGGAATGATGATGGCGGCTCCTGGCGCTGCTGCCGCTCCCGCAGAAGAAGCAGAAGAGCAAACCGAATTCAATGTCATGCTAGAAGAATTTCCGGCTGACAAGAAGATTGCGATTCTGAAAGTCGTGCGGACTCTCACAGGTCTAGGGCTGAAAGAAGCGAAAGATTTGGTTGAAGCAGCGCCTAAAGCCGTCAAGGAAGGCGTTTCTAAGGGCGATGCCGAAGATGCTAAAAAGCAACTCGAAGAAGCTGGCGCGAAAGTAGCAATTAAGTAGATCGATTAGCTCTGCTGCTAATGCTGCACCAATAATAAAAGGGGAGACGAAAACGTCTCCCCTTTTATTTTCGTACTCTTAAATCCAGGCTCAATTGTTTAGGGTTCAACCAGTTAGAGCTTTGAAGCAATTAGGCTACTGGTCTTCTAGCTCTATTTGCCATTTATCACTATAGCTTGCTTCTCCGTAAGATTCGGCTAACGGTCGTCTTAAAACGTCAGCCTACTCTTTACAACCGCTTACAGAATGTAGAGCAGCAGAAAGAGAAAGATCCAAACAACATCGACAAAGTGCCAGTAGATTTCGGCAGCTTCGACACCAAAATGATGATCGCTGCTGTAATGCCCTTGTTTGAGCGATCGCCACAGCACCCCTAACATCAATACTAAGCCAAACGCAACGTGTAGTCCATGAAACCCAGTCAACACATAAAACGTGCTGGCAAACAAATTGGTAGTCAGCCCAAACTCTAAATGAAAATACTCATAGAGCTGACCGACTAAAAAGACGGCTCCCATAGCAGCCGTAATTGAAAACCACTTTTGCAAGCCCTTTACGTCGTTTTTCTTAATTGCAGTATCAGCATTGTGAATCACAAAGCTACTGGAAATCAGAATGATGGTGTTGATACCCGGTAGCAGCAACTCTAGTTTTGGTGTGCCTTCCGGGGGCCAACTCGGCGCGACAGCACGAAAAGTCAAGTAAGCGGTAAACAGTCCCAGGAAAATCATTCCTTCTGCAATTAGAAAGATGATGATGCCGAAAATCCTGTAGTCGTGATGTTCTGCGTGGGGTGCCTCAACTTCAGCATGGTGATAGTTGAGCGCAGTTTTAGCGGAATCTAAAGTTGAACCTGTCATGGGTAAGAAGTGTCTGTTAGGTGGCTCTTGGGTGATTGGCGATGACTGGCTAGGAACGATTACTTCTCAAAAGTTAAGGGTATTGGTCTAATCAGGTTCTAACCAGCCAAGCTTCTTTAGTCGCACTCAACTTCACTAAAGCGGAAAGTAAAGCGAAAGCGAAACTCAATCCACTGGTACTTTTTTCCTGCCAATCTTTAATGGTTATTAGTATCGCCACGATCGTCCGGCGAGACAGCAACAGTCGGGTCAGGATCGGCTCTGAGTGCAGAATTGGGACCAGCAGCCAGTGCGGGTTCCCTTGAATCGGAAAAGGGTACATCAACCGGGGTCGCACGATCGCCAAACCCATAATCATACGGACCCGTTGCTAAGACAGGATCAGCGTCAAAGTTCTCGACCGGAGGCGGTGAACTGGTCATCCACTCCAGCGTTAGACCTTTCCACGGGTTATCACCCGCTTTTGGACCATACATCCAGCTCCAGATCACATTCACAATGAAGGGAATGGTTGAGACTGCCAGGATATAAGCGCCGATCGAGCAAATCAAGTTGAGAAAAGCAAAACGAGGCTCATATTCCGCAATCCGGCGGTTCATACCCTCCAGTCCTAGCTTGTGCATGGGCAAAAACGCCAGGTTAAAGCCAACCAGATTGAGCCAAAAATGCACCTGCCCCCAGGTCTCATTCAGCATCCGTCCAGTCATTTTAGGGAACCAGTGGTAGAACCCAGCGTACAGACCAAAGACGCTTCCTCCAAACAAAACATAGTGGATGTGCGCCACGATGAAATAGGTATCGTGAACGTGAATGTCGAATGGTACAGCCGCAACCATGACACCACTAATGCCGCCAATCACAAACATCGACAGGAACCCAAGTGCGAACAGCATGGCGCTGTTTAAGCGCAGCTTGCCGCCCCAAATCGTTGCTAACCAACTAAAGACCTTGATCCCCGTTGGTACCGCAATGACCATCGTCGTGATCATAAAAAACATCCGCAGCCAGGGTGGAGTGCCACTGGTAAACATATGGTGTGCCCAAACAATCAGCCCCAGAAAGCAAATGGCGAGACTGGAATAGGCGATCGCTTTGTAGCCAAAAATTGGTTTGCGTGCGTGTACTGGAAGGATCTCCGAGATCATGCCAAATACAGGCAGGATCATGATGTAAACGGCAGGATGCGAGTAGAACCAGAACATATGCTGGTAGACGATCGGATTGCCGCCACCGGTCGGGTTGAAGAATGCCGTACCCACCAGCAAATCAAAGGCAAGCAAAATCAGCGCCCCTGCAAGGACTGGAGTCGCCAGCAATGCCAGCGTTGAGGTTGCCAGCATTGCCCAGCAGAACAGCGGCATCTGGTTAAAACCCATCCCCGCTACCCGCATTTTGAAGATCGTGGCAATGAAGTTCACTGCTGCCAGAATTGATGACGTGCCGAGAATCAAAACGCTAAGAATCCAAATCGCCTCACCCGCTTGATCGGTGACGAGGCTCAGCGGTGGATACGAAGTCCAACCAGCACCCGGAGCGCCAACGAAAAAACTGCAAAGCAGCAGGATGCCAGCAGGGGGAATCATCCAAAAGGCAAGGGCATTCAGTTTAGGAAATGCCATATCCCGTGCGCCAATCAGCAGTGGCACCAGGTAGTTGCCAAAGCCGCCCGTTGTGGCAGGCACAATCCACAGAAAGATCATCACCGTCGCGTGAACCGTAAACAGGCTGTTGTAAACCTCACGGCTCACAAAATCCACTTCTGGCGTTGCAAGTTCTGTACGAACCGCCGTCGCCAGCGTACCGCCAATCAAATAGAAAATAAAGGTCGTGACCAGGTATTGAATCCCGATCACTTTATGGTCAGTGCTAAAGCTGAAGTAAGTGCGCCAGTGATTACCACCTGGTTCGACACCGTGAGCGGGAATATTAGCCGTCTCTTGTAGCTGTGCTTGGGTCATAAGAGCTAAGTCCATTGCGATCAGCTAATCGCGTTGCTTTTACAGGTTGCTTTACAGATGGTGTTGCTTTGCCGAAGGCGTACAGCTAGTGTGACGTACGATCTCGTCCTAGCTTGCCGAGTAAGCGTGCCCAGACTCTGAATGGAGCTGCTGGAGAAGATCAGCGTGAATGCCCATGCGGTCAGCGTAGGGAGCCAAAAACTCAGCAGGTGCTTTGTCGGCAGGGTTAACGGCGATCGTCTGCTCCAGACCTTGAGCGCTCGCGACTTTTTGTTCGTCAACCCAGGTGGCAAAGTCAGCAGGCGACTCCGCAATCACTTTCGTTCTCATCGCACCATGATAAGGACCGCAAAGTTCGGCACAAATTACTGGATACTCACCAATCCGATTGGGCGTAAACCGCAATTCAGTCGGTTGACCGGGAACGGCATCTTGCTTTAGCCGAAACTCTGGCACCCAAAAGGCGTGCAGCACATCACTGGCAGAAATCTCAAGGAGAATATCACGCCCAACTGGGACATGGAGTTCACCTGCGACAACACCACTATTAGGGTAAGTAAAAATCCAGGCATACTGTAAGCCGTTTGCCTGGATAACAAAGGGTTTCGATGGGTCATCTTTTGTCGGCATAGAACCGACACCAGGGGTAATGGAGGTTGCGGAGCCGCCCTCTTGTTGAGTGATCCCCCCAGGAACTCCAGCCTCAGCTTGAGTTGGCTCATCTGATCCAGCATCTGCCATGAGCATCTGGGGTGTCGTTGCTTGATCAGATGGCAACGTTGCCGCGATCGCTGCACCCGGCATATTCGCCATCTGCTGGGTGGGTTGTCCATGTGCCACCGAATGTTCCATGGGGTTCAACCCGCCAATCTGGGTATAAACCTCAAAACTGTAGATCGCCAAGCCGAGGACAATGACAGCAGGAATAGAAGTCCAAAGAATCTCTAAAGGAATGTTGCCGTGAACGGGAGAGCCATCCGTCTCATCACCCGGTTGACGGCGGAACTTAACCACGGCAACCAAAATGACTCCCATCACCAGCAGGAATAATCCGGTACCGATCGTCATCATCGTGTCGAACAGCCCATCAATCAAAGGAGCGGCTTCGGAGGCTTCAACTGGCATTAAACCGTGGTTTTGACCAACCCAAAGGCTAACCAGGGTAAGCAGAATGCCAGCAAGCATTGTTGTAATGGAACTTGGAATATTCACAATTCAGATTCGCCTAACCTAAAGATGTCGATCGCCAAGGCAAGTCACTCAAGCTAGCCAAAATAAGCCTTACTTACCTTACAAGGTAAAGCAGTGCTCATCGAAAAGGAGTAATGGTTAAACATCCTTATGATTTTCTTCAGGATTGCTCTTCCAGCAGGTCTCAGTCCTCAATCTTTAGCATAGAACCTGTCTGCTGTGAACGTCAGCGCTCAGACATCAGGAGCTTTGAAGCGAAGAGCTACCACAGCATCGTGCTTTTGCAACGCTTGATACCGTAAGAAAAGTGCAATCCGAAGAAATTCCAAAGGGGGAGGCTATGAGGCAACAGCATCACTAAAGTAAGACCTAGTGAAGCAGGCAGACCCGCTTTTGAGTCTGTAGTGCTAGGTTTGAAGTGAGCACTCACTCCTGTGTTGTACTTAGTTACATTTAGTTTTGTGATTTAAGGATAAGCCGATGGCTGATGCAATCTTCCATCAATCCGCTCCTGAAGCATCCCAACATCGATCGCGGATTAGTCACTTTGCGCTGGCGATGGCAGCAGAAACCTTGTTTCTCATGGCGCTGGGCAGCGCAACGCGCGTGATGAATGCGGGTCTTGCTTGCCCCGACTGGCCGCTTTGCTATGGCGAATTACTGCCGCGACAGCAGATGAACTTCCAGGTCTTTCTGGAGTGGTTTCATCGTTTAACCGCATCCTCTATGGGCTTGTTTGCGATCGGGCTGTTTGGGCTTGCCTGGTGGTATCGCCGCACCCTTCCTGGTTGGACTCCCTGGGCAACCGCTCTGGCGCTAGTGCTGGTGCTCTTTCAAGGGCTTTTAGGCGGACTCACCGTTACCGAGCTGCTCCGCTTTGACATTGTGACGGCACATTTGGGTACAGCGCTGCTGTTTTTTGTGACGCTGCTGGCGATCGGTGTGTCACTGATGCCGCATCAAGGCATGGGGACAGCGGGAAAGCTGCCCTGGTTTGGTCTCATCGCCGGACTTTTGGTTTATAGCCAAAGCATTTTAGGCGCGTTGGTTGCATCCCGTTGGGCACTGCATCAATGCCTTAACGATTCTGGTCTTTGCGTGGTGATGCACAGCCACATTGCAGGCGTAGTGCCCCCAACCCTGGCAGTCGTGACACTGGCGGTTCTGGCATGGCGGACTCCAGCCCTGCATCCCACGCTACGGAAGCTGGCAAAACTGGCAAGCAGCTTGGTGGTGCTACAGATTCTTTTAGGCGTAGCAACGTTCAAGCTCAGGTTGCAGGTGGAACCGCTCACGGTTTCGCATCAGGCGATCGGGGCTGCATTGCTAGGAACGTTGGTTGCCTTCACAGTACTGGCATGGCGCGATTTACCAACAGCGGCGATCGACGAAACGGTGTCTTCTCCAGCCCTAGTGGTAACGGATGAAACCTTCCCTGGCGATCGTGCCAAGGGTCAACCTGCCTGACCTTCAGTCAGTTCAACTGATTTCGTGAAGTGTGTTTGGCAAAGCACGGCTTGATTAAGGCTCCCAAGTAAGAGGCTGATCACTTTCATCACTGCGGTTCGAGTTTGTTTTTAGGTCTGTCTTCTTTTAGGAAAGGGCGAATGCAAGAAACTGTCTTAACTGGTATCCCCCGCCAACACGAAAACGTTCTACAGGTTCTTCAAAGCTATTACCAACTGACTAAGCCTCGTATTATCCTGCTGCTGCTGATTACGACGGCTGGCGGCATGTGGATTGCTGCAAAAGGTGAGGTTGATCCCGTTCTCTTGCTGGTCACGTTGATTAGCGGTGCTTGTGCGGCTGGATCAGCCAACACCATCAATTGCTTCTACGATCGCGATATTGACTACATCATGGAGCGCACCCGCCATCGCCCCTTGCCATCGGGTCGCATACAGCCGCGTGATGCACTGATCTTTGCGATCGCTCTTGCCACACTCTCTTTTACGCTGTTAGCAGTCTTTGCCAATCTGCTGAGCGCCTGCCTTGCGATGTCGGGCATTGTCTTTTACGTGCTGATCTATACCCATTGGCTCAAGCGTCACAGCACGTTGAATATTGTCATTGGCGGTGCTGCTGGAGCAATTCCGCCACTAGTTGGTTGGGCAGCCGTGACGGGCAACTTGAGCTGGGCAGCGTGGGTGTTGTTTGCCATTATCTTCTTCTGGACACCGCCCCATTTTTGGGCACTGGCAGTTTTAATTCGAGAAGATTACGCTAAAGTCGGTGTGCCAATGCTGCCTGTAGTCGTTGGCAATGAGCCAACCGCTCGTCAAATCTTCTACTACACGCTAATACTGCTTCCAGTGACGTTGCTGCTGGTCTACCCCTTGCATGTCATGGGTGCGGTCTATTGCGGCATTGCTCTGCTCTTAGGCGGCGTTTTTGTTCAAAAAGCGTGGCAGCTTATGCAAGCACCGTCCGATTTGCAAGTCGCGCGATCGGTCTTCAAGTATTCCATTCTGTACCTGATGTTGCTTTGCGCTGGTATGGGCTTGGATAGTTTGCCGTTCACCCATGAGTTTGTCAGCGTAGTAGCAGGCAACTTACAGACGATCGCCGCGAACGTGCAGACAATGGTTGGTTCCTTAAGCGCCTAAAGGTTCAAGCGGTGGAGTGGTAAAGATCCAAGATCCCCGACTTCTTTCGACAATATTGATGTGTTTAGTGTCTCTATTTCAGAAGTCGGGGATCTAAAAATATTTGTGGAGTGGTAGAGATCCCCGACTTCTTTAGACAATATTGATGTGTTTAGTGTCCCTTCAGAAGTCGGGGATCTAGAGACGACTCCTTCCCTTCCTTAAGTGCGATACGATGAGAGTGTATTGAGATTTGTATAGCTTTGGGGCAGTGCTATGGCTCCTGCGGTGTTCATCGAAAACCTGAAAAAGCATTATGGCTCTGTAGCGGCGGTTAAAGACGTGTCGCTACAAGTCGAACCAGGTGAAATTTTTGGTCTTTTAGGTCCGAATGGGTCTGGCAAAACAACGACGTTGCGTTGCCTTTGTACCCTGGCTGAACCCGACGCTGGCAAAGTAGAAGTTGCTGGCATCTCTGTCATCGAACAACCTCGCCTTGCCCGACAGTATTTGGGCTACATTGCTCAGGAAGTAGCGCCGGATAAGGTGTTGACGGGGCGAGAGTTACTTCAGCTTCAAGCGGCGCTGTATCACCTCCCACGATCGTTCGCCCAAGAACGTATTGGGATAGTCCTCAAGCTGCTGGATCTAGAAAGCTACGCTGATAAAAAAATGGGCACCTATTCGGGTGGGCTGATGAGGCGTTTGGATTTAGCAGCGGGGCTTTTACACCAACCGCAAGTATTGGTTCTAGATGAGCCAACCGTTGGTCTAGACATCGAAAGCCGGATCGCTGTTTGGGACTTCCTCCGAGGGCTGCGAGAACAGGGCACAACCGTCTTGCTCACCAGCCACTACCTTGAAGAAGTAGACGCACTCGCCGATCGGGTTGCCATTATTGATCAGGGCAGGGTCATTGCATCCGGTAAGCCCTCAGCGCTGAAGGACAACGTTGGCGGCGATCGCATCACCCTCCGCATCCGTGAGTTTTCGCCTTTAGAGGAAGCTGAAACAGCGAAGGCGTTGCTGCAAGCCCTACCGCCTGTACAGGAAGTCATCATCAACAGCGCTCAGGGCAACTCGCTCAACTTAGTCGTCCAGCCTCAGAGCGATGCCCTTGCGATGGTTCAACAGGCACTTCAAACCGTCGGCTTACCCACCTTTGGCATTGCTCAAGCGCGTCCCAGTTTGGATGATGTTTATCTCGCTGCGACTGGACGCACCCTGTTAGACGCTGAAATTGCGGCGGCTGGTAGTCGTGACACCAAAGCAGAACGAAAGCAGAATATGCGGTAATTGCGACGCAGTGCTTGAGACGCAAGTGCTTGATATCCAACAGAGGCAAGGAAATCAACAGCGGCAACGAAATAGAGGCAGCGATCGACATTGACATCGACCCTACCCATCTACCTTTTTACTCCTTCACCCTTTTACAGAAACTACGGTTGAACCGTTTTAGATCTATGAGCACCACCCTTACGCCGTCTACAACTGACCCCAAAACTCCGGTGATACAAACCTCCTCGGCGTTGAGCGACTTTTTACAGGAAACCGGAGCGCTCACCCGTCGCCTTTTTATCCAACTGCAACGCCGCCCCTCGACGCTGATTGCAGGGATCGTGCAGCCGATTATGTGGTTGGTACTCTTTGGCGCACTGTTTCAGAATGCACCACAGGGCTTGTTTGGCACCGATGTTAGCTACGGGCAATTTTTGGGCGCAGGTGTGATCGTCTTCACGGCTTTCGGTGGAGCGCTGAATGCCGGTTTACCCGTGATGTTCGATCGCGAGTTTGGTTTCCTCAATCGTCTGCTTGTGGCTCCGCTGGCATCTAGATTCTCGATCGTGATGGCATCGGCTATTTTCATCACGACATTGAGCTTGATCCAAACCGTGGCGATCGTGACAGTCAGCGCTCTGCTGGGGGCAGGTCTACCAAACGCACTTGGATTGGGGCTTGTGGGTCTGATTGTGCTCCTGCTTGTGCTAGGCGTAACCGCCCTCAGCCTGGGACTATCGTTCTCTTTACCAGGTCACATCGAACTCATCGCCGTAATTTTTGTGACCAATCTGCCGCTGCTGTTTGCTAGTACGGCACTGGTACCGCTGTCATTCATGCCAACCTGGTTGCAGTGGATTGCCACGCTCAATCCCCTCAGCTACGCCATTGAGCCAATCCGGTATGTCTATTTGCACAGCGATTGGTCATTGAGTAGTGTGGTGATGCAGGCTCCCTGGGGTTCTGTCACCCTAGGAGCGTCGCTCTTGCTGCTACTTAGCTTTGACATAGTCGCGCTGGTGCTGATTCAACCCAAACTGCGTCGATCGCTCGCCTAACAGACCCTTCAAGCTGCCCAATCGATCGCCAAAATGATCTTAGATTTGGGTGCTAAGATTTCAAGATGGAACTATTTGCCTGGTGGGTGCAGTCTTAGCGTATACAAGGATGAGTCAGTCTCTTAAATTAAGGTGTGTGGGTAAAGGACGCTTTATGGCTAGAACAATGAACATTTCAACCATGTCTACACGCAAGCTCACCCAAATCACTCTGAGCCTTACGGCGGCGATCGGTTTAGTAGCAGGGTTGGCTCAGTCTGCGTCAGCGGAACAGGTAGAGGTTGCTCAACCCCAGGACATCTTCCAGGATCAGCAAAATAACGATCCATTTTCGGGTCGGAGTGGCAATCAGGCTGGTAGCGTTATGGATCTGGTGCATCGAGCACAGCAGGCAGGCTCTCTCAGTTATGAAGACTTCCAGGATCAGCAGCAAGAAAATCTTGATTCGGCAACGGCTGGTTTTCGAGAAGCTCAGAAGAAACGCTTGAGTGGTTCACAGACCACCCCACCCGCAGTTGCTCCAAGTCCAGCGCCAACAGGTCAATCGCCTTTGTAAAAAGCTGCCTTGCTGTAAAGGCACGACTGAGCGTTGATCGTGATGAGTCGGTCAAACGTTCGTTCACTTCTTGACCTTTCAGCTCTTACTGTTTAGGCACTGGCTTTAGCCCAAGCGGTTTAAATTCGTAGAGTACCCGACCACCCGAAGGAAGCGGCGCAACCGTCACCAAGTGTACCCCACCCTGTCGATCGCCGGATGGCAAGAAGCGAACTGGCTCAGTTGCCCCCGAAGCCATGAAGTTTGATTGAGCCAGAACTCTCTGAATACCACTGCGGCTCGGTTCACGTCTCATTGCTGCGACTAGCACTTGAGTCGCATCATATGAAAGTGCTGTGCGCCAGCTAATGGCAGCATTCCGCCCCCAAAGCTGCTCTGACTGCTGTTGAAACGGGAGCCTAGCTAAATCAGCCGGTACAGCGACCACCATATCGACTGCTTCCCTCCCCGCAACTTTCAGCACCTTAGCAGTAGAGATACTGTCACCTGCTAACACCTTTAAGCGACGACGATTAAGCTGCACAATCTGGATGGCACGATCAGAAACATTGCTATCGGGTGCCAGCATCATGACTTCAGCACCACTTGCGATCGCCATCTCAACGCTATCAGCCGCATCAAAATCAGGTCGAGAAAGGTCAAACTCGTTCAGGATCTCGACACCGTTGTAAAATAGCGCATTTTTAAATTCGGTTTTGAGCGACAGACTGTAGGCGCTGGCAGCATTAAAAAAAACAACTACTTTACGCTTCTTCATCTGATTGAGCATATGGTTACTCAACGCCTTAGCCGTCAGGCGATCGCTGGGCATGGTGCGAAAAATATAGCTCCCCACATTTGATAGTTGCACGGCTGAACTCAGCGGTGAGACCAAAACAAGCTGATTGGCTTGATAGACAGCCGCCGCAGACAGCGTTGTATCGCTGATTCCATGCCCAACCACACCTAAAATTTCTGGTTGGTCTACCAGCAGCTTTGCTAGCTGTTGAGCGGTTTCATGCTGATTGTCATCGTTAACGATCGTCACCTTGAGACGGGTTCCATCAATGCCACCCGCTTGATTCACATCGTCTTGCGCCTTGGCAACCCCTCGCAAAATTTCGAGCGCTGACCCAAAGGTATCGCCTAGCGGCACAGCAACTGCGATCGTATAAGACTTTTCCGTGCCAATGCGGGCGTTATTGAGATAAATCAAGGTCTCCGGATCACTACGATCGCTCTTTCGCGCTGCCTCTAAGGCTACGACTGCTTTTGTATACTGCTTGGCAGCAAGCTGCTCAACGCCTTCTTGCTTTTTAGAATTAGCTTGCCAATGACTAAGCAACTTCTCGCCTGTGCTCATGCGATCAGTCAGCACTTTCTTTGTTGGGTTGATCGCTAGCTCAGTGGTGGGTGCTAGAGGCGTGGGCAAGAAACCACGTACCAGCAAGACCAGGGCAAGGGCAACAGCGGTGGCTCCACTCGCGATCGCCAGCACTTTAACACTCTTACGCTTAGCGTCAGAGCATAAACCACGACGATCGACCTGAAACTGTGTTTGATGACCAGGCGTTACCGTCGGTGACGTTGCCGTGTGTCTTACAGTCAAGGCCTTCGCAGTGCGAACCGTCGGCATTAGACCCGTAGCAACGTGCTGGAGCGCCTGCCGAGCTTCCAAAGCGGACTGATAGCGGTGGATATAGTGGTAACAAGTCATCTGATCCAGAAAGGCTGCCAACGGCTCGCCCACCTGCGCCTGGTCACGCCAAATAATTTCAGAGGTATTAAAGTCCTGTGGCAACTGAGATGGGCGCATCCCCGTTAAAGTCTGAATCGCCACCATGCCCAAAGAATAGAGGTCGCTGCTGAACTGCGGTCTACCCAAACATTGTTCACTCGCACCGTAACCTGAGGTGTAAATCGGGATACTGAAGCTGGTTTCACCCGTTGCCTCAGCGATCGTGTTGCCGAGCGTTTTAACCGCACCAAAATCAATCAGTACAAAGTGTCCATCGCGATCGCGCCGCATCAGGTTTTCGGGCTTAATATCCCGATGAATCACGCCTTGAGCATGGACAAACTCCAAAACACTCAGTACATCGTCCAATAAGGCTATCACCTGGCTCTCAGCAAAGCGAACACCCTCTGTCAACTCAGCGCTTAACGGATGCCCCTCAATAAATTCTTGAACTAAGTAGAACTCCTGCTCCTCTTCAAAATAGGCAAGCAGTTGCGGAATCTGATCATGCCGACCCAAACGCTCTAAGGTTTCTGCCTCTGTTTGAAAGAGCCGCCGCACTTGTTGAAGCACCAACGTATTAGAACTAGCAAAGGTCAGATGTTTGAGCACACAGCGCGGCTTACCAGGACGCTGAGTATCTTCGGCAATGTAAGTATGACCAAAACCGCCTGACCCCAGGACGTTAATTACTCTATAGCGTCCACCGAGAAGTTCACCCAGCATTGCATCCCAGCTTGACGTAATTCTGTCCCACTTCAGCAACAAAATTACTTTTCCTTTGACTCTACCGTGCTACTGCTGATCCTACTAGAGGGCACGTAGGCAAGTGTAAAAAGAAACTCGAGAGGAGAAAAAAGACTTGGAGAGTGTCGTTATCTAAGGTAACGGGCACCCATGTGTAGCCCGACCACCCGAAACATCCCTTTACTTAGTGGCTAAAACCCAGCTACAGAAGCAAAAGCCCGCTCACGCAAGTTCTTAAACCCTGAAGCCTTCTAGTCCATGCAGGCATTCTCGCGTTAGGCACGTATAATCCTGACTCAAAGCTTATACGATCGTTGCCTAAAGGGAACCTGAAAAGGATATGAAACCTCTGTGGCAGGTAAACAGGCATACAGCTTATCTAATGAGACAGCAATGGCTAAGAAGCTACCATATGTAGTCTAAAGACTTTTCAAATAACTCAATAAATCTGCCATTTCTTTCGGGCTTGGCTGAAACTGTGGCATGGGAGGAGTTTGCCCACTAATCACCTGATGAATCATGCTAACTTTAGATTTACGATTAGACACCTCGCGCAAGCTGGGTCCAACTCGACCGGCTGCCTCCGTTCCATGACAGCCAGCACAATTCATCAAAAAAATAGCATGACCCTGCACAGAATCACCCTTGATTGCTAAAACATCCTGCATATAAGGTGAGGATGCACGAAACTGATAAACCCCCAGAACAGCGAAGAAGGCTGCTAAACAGAGGGCTAACAGCATGAGAGCAATCCGCTGAATCAACCTTTCGTTAGTAACAAGCTGATTATCCAAAAGTTTTCAAGCCGCACAAAAGAGTGTTGTCGAATCGAGATAACAAGCAATCGACTTTCCTATTTTAAAGCTTCTTCAGATAACTTTGCAATTCTCTCAGACTCCAAAAGTGCCAGCAACCAACATAGCGCTTTCATTTTTAAGTCCCAAGCTGCCAAGGCTGCACCGTCTGTCCCCTCAAAGCTGCCTGTCTTTGCTGCGCTTTGCTCATGAACCTAGTACGATGAGAAGAGAATGTGTAACTTACATAAAAATCACTGATTCAAAAGGAGCTGTAACTTGGTAGAGCCACTTCTTTCAGGTATTGTGCTTGGGCTAATCCCCATCACCCTTGCCGGACTTTTCGTCGCTGCCTATCTTCAATATAAGCGTGGCAACCAACTCGGTCTTTAGCCTGCTAAAGCGTTCGCTTCAAGCACCGAAGCCCAGTTGTATACTGGGCTTTTTCGATCGCCAGACTTTTTCTGTGCCGCAATTCCGAAGGCTTCCCCCACGGCAAGTGCCTGCAAGGTCATTCAAACATCGCTCGATCGCTTCAGACTTTTCTTAGCAACCAGGCGATCGGCACATCACGCCTTTTGCCCCAAGAAGCTGGAAGCGATCAAACAATCTCAAATTCGACCCCATAATGCTTCAGAAAACTGCAAGTATCGTGATCAACTAGGTTGGTATCACTTAATTCGAGATTGTAAAAATCAACCCAGGGATCATCAAAATATGGTCCTGCGTGCCAGGTGCCAACCTCCAGCTTGATAAAGCAATTACCAGGAATGCGGAACGCTACGATATCCTCCAAGCGAGGAAGTGCTGCTTGACCTGGCGGCGCAACTGCCAGCAACCATTCCTTACCGTCTAACGACCCTAAGCATTGTGTGCAGAGCTGATGACGCGTGATCTGATGAAATGTTCGCCCGCGTTGCTGTAGCCGCATAAGGTAAAAGTGAGGAATCCCATTTTGCAGTTGCAACTGTGCATCCTCCAAGCCAAAAGGTCTATGGTCATCCGAAGCAAGGATCATCTGACCAAAAGGGCGAAACGATTCTGGAGTAATCAACTGGGCAGGAATGGTTCGCAGCAGTTTAGCTTCCATCATTAAACACAGTGATTTTGGAGTGAATGGCAAACGTGCGAAAAAAGGCGAGTTAGTTTATCTCAAGCAGAACGTTGATATCTAACCTCCAAGTCAGGCTATACCGAAGATTTCTTGACGCATTCTAATGCCAACGCAAATTACTTTGTCTCCAACAAGGTTCGCTATTTTGTACCAAACAGTCGATCGCCAGCATCACCCAACCCAGGCACAATATACCCATGTTCGTCTAGCTTTTCGTCAATCGCAGCCGTAAAAATTGGGACATCTGGATGCTGCTCATGAAAATTATGAATACCTTCAGGTGCCGCTAACAAGCACACTAGCTTTAGCGATCGTGGATTAGTCTGCTTCAATCGCTGAACAGCCGCCGCCGCCGAATTACCCGTAGCCACCATCGGGTCAACTACTAACATATCGCGCTCTTCAATGTCATGTGGCACCTTAAAGTAATATTCCACTGGCACCAAAGTTGTCGGCTCTCGATACAAGCCAATATGCCCCACTCTTGCAGACGGCATTAGCTGTAGCATTCCATCCAAAATGCCTTGACCGGCACGCATAATGGAAACAATGACAAGCTTCTTATCAGGAGCCAAAATTGGGGCAGACATCTCGCAAATTGGCGTTTTAATTAATTCATGTTTAAGCGGCAAATCGCGTGTCACTTCATAAGCTAGCAACATACTAACCTCAGTCATGAGCGATCGAAACTCGGCGGTACTAGTCTCTACACGCCTCATGAGGGTAAGCTTGTGTTGAATTAAGGGATGATCGATAACTGTGACGTTACGTGCCATAGATAGAACATTTAATGGATGCAACAGTAAGACATAGCATCGTTTAATTCGTAGCCCTTCAACTAGAAATATTTGCTCTACCCAAAACCCACTAAGGCAGGTATTTCTGTACTACGTCCCACCCTGTTAATGAAACCCAGCATAAACCCATAAACAACACAGCATTAGTACCGACATGCAGTGACCGTGCCCAAGGTTTCAAGCGCTTTATCTGCACAGCGCTCCAAGCAGAAAGAAAAACTAAACTTACTACAATTAACCCTGCTAGCAAATGCCACGAATGACCTAAACTGCCAAAATGACCGAACGTACCGACAATACCAATGCCTAAAAGAAGCAACACTAATACAACAAGAACCCCACCCATTAAAAAGTGTAAGGTATGAAGCCAATGAGAATGAATCCGCTGCTGACGCTGCACAGCTATGCTCACACCTGATGCTGCCAACAAAAAATAAGCAGCGATCGTAAAACCCATCGACCATGCTGCAATCTTCCACAACCAAAGAAAAGATGGTAAAGGCATTATTTCAAACTCCAGCTAACCTTAGTGGTCTGCCCCACATCTATCAAACGCCATTATACAGCCGAGCAACAAACAGTATAGCTTTTCCGGGTTTTGCCTGTGGAAGAGCTATACCGTTTTGTTGGTACGGTTCAAGCTACTGTGTAGGCATTACGATCGAGGTCTTGTTCTCGTGTTATGAAGGGGAACGACTGGACTGCTCCATTTTCGCTTCTTTTGTTTCCATCTTTCCCTAAATAGGATTACTAGAAAAACGCTCTCAGGCACTGTGAATGTAATTGCTTTCTTTAATACGTAATCGCGTTCCAACTACAAACGTATCTTGCGTGGTAGTCATGCATAGTAATGATCAAACTTGCAATAACGCATTGTAGTGATGCACAAAGTCCCAGACTGCTCCAATGTGATTACTCAAATTTTTGGAAAACGACAAGGTTTGCCTCACTAAACGCCCGACTCGTTGCCGCACCATGTTGTTGAACCGTTCCATAGAGTTAGTCTGTCCCGTTTCTTTACCCACGGTTTAATAGCGGTGGCACGGTATCACTTGCTCGTAGGCTTGCCAGAAATCGGTATAGCAAACCGCACACTGGCGATAAACGGGTGGTAAGGACTGCCACAGGGCTTTGGCACTCTTGCGACTGCGGTCGCCCACAAACACCACCACAATTTCACAGGTGTTTTCGTCCAGGGCAAACCAGAGCCATTGCTTGGGTAGTCCTTTTTGGTAAAGGATAGGGAAAAAGAAGTGAGTTCTTAACAACTTGCTTGCTCTAAACGAATTTGCGCGTTGTAGTAATGGATAAAATGCCAAATCGCACTCATGTGCTTAGCCAGTTTCTTGGAAAACGATA
>JBGTJW010000331.1:0-6113 GCA_041744955.1 Stenomitos sp.
CCAGCACCCTTGGAGGTTCTCTAGCAGCCGAAGCGAACGTAAGGACAGACATCAACCTTGAAACGTCCTTTGAGCCAGGGCTTCGCTTCATCCCTTAGCCTACCGCCGAGGGGAAGCAAGCTACATCCTTCTTCCTTTCGTTAGGGCGGTATATCCGGTAACTCCTCAACGCTAGAGGGCATCAACGGTTAAAAGAATAGCCAGTATACTAACGACAAAAAAGACGAGACCGCACAGAGGGTTAGCTGGCAACAGTGCGATTAGTGCTAAACACATAAGGGAAATCAGGACAAAAAGCATTCCCAGTTGCAGCAGAGGCTTGAGCAATTCCATCATCAACCACGTATTGAGCGACTGAGCCAAGCCAAATTTAGAACGCGATCGCACTTTTTGAAAAGCCATTGCCTGGAGGTTTAGTGCAGACTTGCGCGATCGCGTTAGCTAAAGGATGCCAGCGGGTCTAACCAGCGCAAAACCGTACGTTCTAGCTGATGGAGTTCTCGGTAGACTTCCTGGCGTACCCACTGCCCGATCGCATCAAACGGTGTAAAAACAGTTCCCGCTTGCCAATTTACATCGGGACCCAGTGGTGTCAGGTGGTTTCCGGGTAAGGTCTGAGCAACCACCATCCCGGGAAACCGATCCTGCAACACGTCTGTCAACACAGTGGTTTGATCGATCGTGTCATTGGTAAACTTCACCAGCAAATTCCGACGGATCTGATAGCTGCTGGCAACAAGCTGATTGGTTTCTAAGGGGGATGGTGTGAACTCGACTGCAAAAACGGGCGAAAATTGCTCGACCAGTGGCACCGCATTACGAGCCGAAAAGTTATTGAAGGCAATCAGAACATTGCCCGATCGCTCGACTGAAAAGAGACTACCAATAAGGAGATGTAGCTTGCAACCCATGCTGTGCCCGATCCCATAAATCGGTAAATAGCGCTTGCTCAGCATCTTCGTATGCAAAATCTCCAGAGCGCGATCGAAATCTTGCAACACGGTGCGCGCGATCGTCGTATGGTCAAATGTATTGACGAAAGGCGTAGCAACAATGACATAGCCTTGCACTGCCAGACGCTCTAACAAGCGGCGATAGGTTACATGAGGAGCGGCTGCTACAAAGGCACCGCCCAGAAAATGCACAATTGCAGTCGGGCGCGGCGGCACCAGAACCCAGTTACCAGAAATGTCCTGCCAGTCCATGCGTCAGAAAATAAACAATCAGCAGTGGGGCACTGCATTCTCTCTATTCTGCCGTACAACCCTTATTTCCTGCGATGTACCTGGTGTCATAGCGTGGCGATGTCAATGCTCTATCCACAGATCGACCCGATTAAGGCAAAAGACTTACTGTAAGACAACGCCATCTTTTGCCACGATCGTCCCTGTTTCCTTAATTTGCTTGCATTTCTCAATTTGCTTGCATTTAGTGACATAGGTTTGGTAGGCTGGTTAAGCGCTGAAGACACGCCGGGATAGCTCAGTTGGTAGAGCAGAGGACTGAAAATCCTCGTGTCCGGGGTTCAAGTCCCCGTCCTGGCATTTAAGCAAATCAAGTGAGAAGCCCTGATTCATGAAGGTTCAGGACTTTTCACTAAAGGGATGCGTAGCATGATTAATTTAGCTGGATGGCGCTGAAGCCATCACGGCATAACAGAGCTAGACAACATTTGCTCCAGACCCGCTTCCTTGTAAGTTGAGAGCAGCAAGCATTTGCCACTATATAAAAACTCCCTGCAATGGCATACCACTACAGGGATCTTTTGTCGGAGGTTAAGACTGCTTCGGGTTACTCTTCTTCTTCCTCCTCTTCCTCTTCAGCAAAGAGTTCGTCAATAATCTCGTTAGCACGTTCTGGTGAAAGACCCAGTGCTGTACTCAGATTATCAATGTATTCCTGCTCTTCTTCTGGCACTTCGCCATCTGAAGCAATGATAACGAGGGCAACGATGAAGGCGGCCTCTTCAAGTCCTTCTTCTTTAGCAGTCGCGATCGCCTGACTAACGACAGCCTCAACCCCTTCGCTGCTGATTAGTTCAGCGATCTCTGCTCCGAGCGCTTCAAAGTCTTCGTCAGCATAATCTTCATATAGGTCAATGCTAGAAAGCATTTCACCAAGCGCGTAGGTTTCTGCATCATCAGCGGCTTCGCCATCGGCAAAGGTTGAAAAAAGTCCGATCGCAGCGATCGCCAAATCGGGACTTACAGCGACCTGAGTGCTACCACCACGGGGCAATTTACGTTTGGGCATCGGTTCTCCTAATTTTTTCAGTAAGCGTTTCAGGTGGATCAAGCAATCATCGCTACCAGTTGCCTTCATAGGGTCGGTGACATGGAGCGTTGCAAGCAATTAACGTGACTCGGCTGGGTCTGATCAATCAGATCAAGCTACTTTTAGTTTTCCCTAGCGTCAGCTAAATTGCACACATAATCATGCTTTGCGCGATGGATCATGTAGTCTTTGGTAAGGTCGTTTGGGTGAAATGGTTGAGTTTATGCCGTCCTGTTATGAGTATGCCACTAGTGCAGCCGTGCGATCGATGGCTCCGCGTTGTTCGACAGTCTGTGCTAAAGCGGGCTAATGTGCTCGCACTGCTGGCAGGATGCGTAGCGCTACTGCTAGCCATAATGCCGCTTGCAGCCCAGTCGGTTGCGCCAAGAGTTTCCCAGGCACCGATCGCGCCTCGTAGCGAGATTCGCGGTGTGTGGATCACCAATGTTGACAGTGCCGTGCTGTTCAACGGGTCTGTGCTGAAAGATGCCGTGCAGCAACTAGCGCAACTGCATTTCAATACGCTCTATCCTGTCGTTTGGAACTGGGGCTATACAACCTATCCCAGTGCGGTGGCAAAGCAAGCGATCGGTGCGGCGGTTGACCCACGACCGAGCGGGCTAGAGGGACGTGATTCCCTGGCGGAATTAGTGCAACAAGCGCACCAAAAAGGGATGGCAGTGCTGCCCTGGTTTGAATTTGGCTTTATGGCACCCGAAGATTCTGCCCTGGCAATCCGGCACCCCGACTGGCTGACCCAGCAGCAAGACGGTACACAGACCTGGCAAGAAGGCATTTATCCGCGTGTCTGGCTGAACCCGTTCAAGCCTGAAGTGCAGCAGTTTATGCAGTCGCTCGTGCTGGAACTCGTCAACAAGTACGATATTGACGGCATTCAGTTTGATGACCATTTTGGGCTGCCTTATCAGTTTGGCTACGATCCCTATACCGTAGAGCTTTACAAACGTGAACAGGGTAAAGTACCACCGACCAACCCCCGTGACCCTGCCTGGGTGCGCTGGCGGGCAAATAAGCTCACCAGCTTTACGGCACAGCTTTTTCGTGCGGTCAAAGCGCGTAAGACGAAGGTTGTTTTTGCGTTATCGCCCAATAATTACGAGTTTGCCTACAATAATTCGTTGCAGGACTGGAAAGCCTGGGAGCAGCAAGGGCTGATTGAAGAACTCGTGCTCCAGGTGTATACCAGCAGTCCCCAGGCTTTTACAGCGCAACTAAAAACCCCTGAAATTCAGGCGGCTCGGCGGCATATTCCAACGGGGGTTGGTCTTTTGACTGGGTTGAGAAAGCGCCCCATACCCATGCAGCAGGTACGCGATCAAATTCAAATCGTGCGGCAGCAGGGTTTTGCGGGGATCTCGTTTTTCTTCTATGAGACTCTGTGGAATCTGGTGGCAGAGCCGACGAGCGATCGCAAAGCCGTCTTACGATCGCTCTTTTCGCCTCCAGTCCCTCGACCCAGCGTGATCAACGGTTGGGTGCCACCCCGTTAAACCGCTCTCAGGCTAGACACCATTCTGCTTAAACCACGCCTGGAGACGCTTCCAACCGTCTTTTGCATCGGCTTCGCGGTATGAGGGGCGGTAGTCGGCAAAGAAGGCGTGCGGGGCTTCGGGGTAAACGATGATTTCAGACTTGCTGCTGCTGGACTTCAGGCGATCGCGCATTTGCTCAACGGTCGTGAGCGGAATGCCTGTATCTTTGCCACCGTAAAGCCCCAGCACAGGCACTTTCAACGCACAGGCAACATCAACTGGATGCGTCGGCATGAGGGGATTGGGTTCGCCAACGACCCGTCCGTACCATGCCACCCCTGCTTTGATAGTGGGAGTGCGAGTCGCATATAGCCAGACGATGCGACCACCCCAGCAGAAGCCCGTGATGGCTAGCTTTGCGGCGTTTCCCTTGGATGCTTTTGCTGCCCAGGCTGCGGTTGCGTCAAGGTCAGACATTACCTGCATATCTGGCACTTTGGCAACAATGGGACGAATTTCGTCAATGCTGCTCAGCTTCAGCACATCGCCCTGCCGTGTAAAGAGCTGGGGCGCGATCGCCACGTAGCCCAACTTGGCAAAACGTCGGCACACATCCTCAATGTGCGCGTGTACGCCAAAAATCTCGTGAATGACTAGCACGATCGGGAAATTTGTGCCCTTTGCTGGCATGGCTCTGTAGGCAGGCATCTCGCCATCGCTGACAGGGATCTTCACGGCACCAGCAACGATACCTTCCGCATTGGTGGTGATGACGCTAGCCGCGATCGGCTGAACAGCAAGGGCAAAGCCGCTGGCAAAAGCAGCCGTAGCCATAAACTGGCGACGTGTAATCTCTGGCATAGTGTAGTGTTTGAAGGATTCGCCTCGATCTTAATGCGTCCAAAAGAATGTTTCCGAAGTAAAATCATTTTTTGGCGCGAGCTGTCTCAACGGGTGAGCCTTGTCTCCCAAGTGAGCGATGAAGGGGCGGTTCAATGCTGTCGCTTGCTTTCGCAGGGTGAGCCAAAAGCCAAATTGTAACGTTATGCAACGCTCTCCGGCAGACTGCACTCGTTTGCTTGACGCGATCGTGCTGCTTTCTGCATTCTGGTTAGATTAGCCAAAATTGCCAGAAACCTGATGCTCCTTTTGGATTGCCTTCAGCGCTCTGCAAACTGGGAGCTTTAGCCCCTACAAGTGCCTTCACAACTAGACAATACATTCAATTAACCGCTGAACAAACGCATATGGAAACGACTGAAGCAGATTCACTGAAACGAGTGTTTAGCTTACCCACGCTAGTTATTTATGGCGTTGGCGATATTTTAGGTGCTGGCATTTATGCCGTTGTAGGCAAAATTGCTGGGCTTTCTGGTGCGCTTGTTTGGGCTTCGTTTTTAGTGGCGATGGCAGTCGCAGCGCTGACCGCGTTGAGTTATGCCGAACTAGGCAGTCGTTTGCCGTTCAGTGGTGGCGTAGCAGTCTTTGTGCATCGAGCGTTTCGTACCGAATGGCTCTCTGTCATTGTCGGGTGGCTCATGTTTTGCACCTGTATTGTTTCGATGGCGACTATTTCCAAAGCGTTCGCAGGTTATTTGTTCGAGTTTGCTCCCATGTTTCCGGAATGGTTGGTTATCCTGACGTTCTTTGGCGGTCTTGCGTTTATCAATTTTCGAGGGATGCAGGAATCGTCAAACCTCAACATTTTTTGTACGACGCTTGAGGTTTCGGGGCTTTTGGTGGTGATTGTAGTGTCAGCTCTTTTTATCAGCGGGGGCGCTGGTACTGCTGCGACTGATCCTGCAATCAGTGGAGAAACGGTTGGTTGGATTGTCGTTTTTCAAGGGGCGGCGCTTGCCTTCTACGCCTTTATTGGCTTTGAAGACATTGTGAATGTGGCGGAAGAGGTGAAAAACCCTGAGCGCAATGTGCCAAAAGCGGTTTTGTTATCACTTGGTATCGCTGGAGTCATTTATGTGCTGGTTGCCTGGCTGGCTATTCAAGTCCTGAGTCCTGCGGCACTGTTTGAATCTAAGGCACCACTGCTGGAAGTGGTGCAGCGGGCACAGCCAAATTTTCCAGGTGTCATTTTTACGTTCGTTGCGCTGTTTGCGGTGCTGAATACGGCGTTGCTAAACTTCATTACGGCTTCGCGGTTGCTCTTCGGGATGTCACGGGATGGGTTGCTGCCTGCCTGGTTTAGCAAACTGCATGCGACACGCGCCACGCCATATCGAACGATCGTCGTGATTTTGCCGATCGTCATCTTTCTGGCGCTGTCAGGGTCGTTGCAATTTTTAGCGGGCACGACTGCAACGCTCATTCTCGCTATGTTCTGTTTGGTTA
>JBGTJW010000332.1:0-3885 GCA_041744955.1 Stenomitos sp.
TTTGTGAAAGGCAAATGTCCGCAGGTCTGCCTGAATGCCTGCACCGCCACCACTGTCAGACCCCGCGATCGTCATTGCTACGGGAATCTTTGGCATACCAATGTCCTGCTGCTTATCCATCGTTTTACCTTTAGCTTTAGCCTTTAGCCTTCAGCCTTCAGCCTTTAGCCTTCAGCCTTCAGCCTTCAGCCTTTAGCCTTCAGCCTTCAGCCTTTAGCCTTCTCTCACCCTACACCCCTTATCCCACACTCTTGTAAGATGGAAGCTAGATTCTTTAAGAAAGATTGCGAACGATGAGACTCACACGGATTGACCTGAACAGTTGGCTCTTTCATCTGGCTGGGCGCACGATTCTCGTTGACCCCTGGTTGGTAGATCCACTGGTTTTTTATGGTCAGCCGTGGCTGTTTACGGCTTCTCACAATACGCCTCTCGCAGTCACACCCGAAACCCTCCCCCCGATCGACCTGATTTTGCTCTCTCAGGGCGCAGATGACCACTGCCACAAGCCCACATTAGAACGACTCGATCGCGCCATTCCGGTCGTTGCCTCACCAACGGCAGCCAAAACCGTAGGGCAACTTGGCTATCAACAAGTAACCACGATCGCCCATTGGGAAACTTTCACGCTAGGCGACACGCTTAAAATCACCGCAATTCCGGGTGCAGAGCTGCAACCAGGACAGGTTGAGAATGGCTATCTGTTGAGAGATCGCACCACTGACGAAACTCTGTACTACGAACCGCATCTCTTCCCCCTGAAGACACCCATAGAGCGGCTGGGTCGAGTGGATGTGGCGATCGCACCCGTCGTCGGTCAAGTCTTTCCACTGCTGGGGCAGGTCATCATGGGTCCCTTAGAAGCTATGCATCTGGTCGAGACCTTAAAGCCCCACTTCTTTGTACCAACGGCATTCGGCGACATTCGCGCCGATGGCATCCTTCCCAAGCTCATCCAAACTGTTGGCAGTGTAGAAGAATTTCGCGATCGACTGCTTGCCTCCGGCTTGCCGACCCAACTGCGCGTTCCTGCTGCCGGAGAAACCTTAGAGTTAACGCCGATCGTTCGCTAAAGCCTGCGGTTAACGTTGCAACGAACCTCATTGAGAAGGGATTACGGGCGATCGTGATGAGAGGGTGAAAGAATTTGTTATGATAAGCCTTCTGCCCTACGGGTGACTGGCGCAATGGCAGCGCATCGGACTCTTAATCCGCTGGTTCTGGGTTCGAATCCCAGGTCACCCATTGCTTTAGCACTGTTTACTTGCCATTGATTCTTACTGGTAGCGCAACACGCTAACCGTTCTCAAGGCTGAAATATAATCGATCGCGCAAGCAACTTCGTCCCAGGTTCCACTGACCGACAGCCCTCATTCGTTCGTCACTGCCATGTTAGCGATTCCCTATTCGACTCACGCTCTTGCTCCAGGTCTGCTGCGAAGGGTGCATCATATTGCCTTCAACGTGAACGATATGCAGGCATCCCGCCACTTTTATGGCGCGTTTTTGGGGCTGCATGAATTGATCGGTGACGAAGTACCCAGTACGCTCAAGGCGTTAGTGGCTGATGGTAAGGTTGCGAACTTTGTCACCCCTGATGGGACAGTCATCGACTTGTTTTGGGAACCAGCTTTAGCACCGCCGAGTGCAGACCCGCAGCAGCAGTTTACCCGTGCCAGCCATTTGGCGTTTGATGTCGCGACAGAAGCATTTGACCAGGTAGTGGACGTGCTGCAACAGAGCCAGGTGCTCATTGATCATGGTCCTGTCATACGTCCAACGGGGCGCGGCATTTACTTTTATGACCCAGACGGCTTTTTGCTAGAGATTCGCTGCAATCCCTAGCACGCTTGCCTAGAGGCTCGACGCTCCAGTGGAGCCACTTCGTGAACGCACAAATTTATCTAATCGCTCCATGCCCCGGTGAATCGTGTCCATATCGGTGGCGTAGGAGAGCCGAATATGGTCATCGGCACCAAAGGCAATGCCAGGAATCAAGGCGACCTGCTGTTCTTCCAGGAGCGCGTCGCAAAATTCTAGGGAGGTCATACCAGTCTTGGCAATGCTGGGAAACAGGTAAAAAGCACCCTCAGGTTTAGCACAGCTTAAGCCAGGAATCGCGTTGATGCGATCGAACATCGCTTGACGGCGTTCAGCAAAGGCAACTCGCATGGTCTCAACACAGGCTTGAGAACTTTCTAACGCTGCGATCGCCCCCCATTGGGCAAACGTACAAACATTGGACGTACTGTGTCCTTGAATCCGCGTCGCCGCTCGAATGATCTCTACAGGACCCGCTAACCAACCTACCCGCCAGCCCGTCATTGAGTAAGCTTTGGCAAAGCCGCTGCTCACCAGAGTACGCTCATAGATTTCTGGGCTGCAAGTACCAATGCTGACGTGCTGGGTACCGTCGTAGACAAGTTTTTCGTAAATTTCGTCCGAAACGACCAGGAGATCATTGCTAACGATCACCTCAGCCAACGCTGCCAACTCTGCTGGCGTGTAAACCATCCCGGTTGGGTTAGAGGGCGAATTAATAATAAAAAGCTTCGTCTTGGGTGTGATCGACTGCTGAAGCTGGGTTGGCGTAATCTTAAACTGGCTTTTCTCATCGGTCGGCACAATAACAGGAGCGCCACCCGCCAGTTTCACCATTTCGGGATAGCTCACCCAGTACGGTGCGGGAATAATCACCTCATCGCCAGCATCAATAAGCGCCAGCATCAAATTAAAGAGTGAATGCTTGCCGCCATTCGTGACAATGACATTCTCGGCACCGTAGCAAAGCCCGTTATCGTTCTGTAGCTTTTGGGCGATCGCCTCTCTCAACCTGGGTTCACCCGCTGCCGCACCATAACGAGTTTTACCAGCATCAAGCGCTTGCTTTGCTGCTTCGACAATGTGAGCCGGTGTGGCAAAGTCGGGTTCTCCAGCACTGAAACTACAAATATCAACCCCATCTGCCTTCAGTGCCTTCGCTTTAGCATCGATCGCCAGGGTTAATGAAGGAGTGACCTGCTCAACTCGCTTTGCCAGTTTCATGCTACTTTCAGAGCCTTTGTTGCCGTATGTTTCTACTGTAATTACGTTCAGAATACCCCAGTTGCCAAAGACCGCGCATGGTTTTTAGCGGTTTGTCAGTCAACCACCATCAAACTAAAAGGCTCCTGCGGTGAAGCAGAAGCCTTTTAGTGACCGATTAATTAGACCAGAGTTTGCACTCGAGGATTAGTCAAGGTCAGGCATTGCCAACACGGGTTCAGACTCGCGATCGATCCCCTTCTCAAAGCCAGCCACTGCTGCACGAGCGCGACCCGCGTGCCAGAGATGACCAATCAGGAAGAAGAAGCCCACCACAAAATGGAAGCAAGACAACCACGAGCGAGGAGAAACATAGTTAAACGAGTTAATCTCCGTCGCCACACCCCCCACTGAGTTCAACGAACCAAGGGGTGCGTGAGTCATGTACTCAGCCGCCCGACGCGCTTGCCAGGGCTGAATATCATTCTTGATCTTGTTCAAATCAAGCCCATTAGGACCCCGCAAAGGCTCCAACCAGGGACCCTGGAAATCCCAGAAGCGCATCGTCTCACCACCGAAAATGATTTCGCCAGTCGGAGAGCGCATCAAGTACTTACCAAGACCCGTAGGACCTTGCGCCGATGCCACATTCGCACCCAGACGTTGGTCGCGAATCAAGAACGTGAGCGCCTGAGCCTGGGATGCTTCTGGACCTGTAGGACCATAGAACTCACTAGGATATGCCGTGTTGTTAAACCACACAAAGCAAGCCGCGATAAAGCCCATGAAGGACAACGCACCAAGGCTGTAGGAAAGATAGGCTTCACCAGACCAGATCAGCGCACGACGTGCCCAGCCAAA
>JBGTJW010000333.1:0-9777 GCA_041744955.1 Stenomitos sp.
CTGATGGGCAACTCAGCAGCCAAGCCGTTGACTCACCCTTACCCACTATCACGGTCGTTACAGAATGTTCTGAGACACAGGTAATCATCTGCATTCGCGATAACGGACCTGGTATTCCTCCAGCGGCACTGGCACGCTTATTCGATCCGTTCTTTACATCTAAACCCGTTGGGCAAGGTACTGGACTGGGGCTATACATTAGCTATCAAATCATTACAGAGCAGCATCGAGGTTCACTAGAATGCCACTCACAACCCGGACAGGGCGCAGAATTTCAGGTTTGTCTTCCAGTCCAACAGACAACCATTGATGAGATGTAAGCCTAACGCCTGAAGTGGGCTTACTAGAGGTAGACCCATTGTTGGGATACCATTGCCGAGAGATCACAATGAGCGATTTATTTAAGGGCTTTGAGCAACTGCTTGAACTGGCAAAAGTTCTGGAGGAAAAAGCCGAGAAGGGAGAGTTAAAAACCAACTTTCAGATTAATGCCCGTAGTTTGAGCAGCATACCCCGACAGGGCAATATTCCTGGTGGTATGGGGGTGAGTCAAATGCGATCGGATGCAGGAGGTACAGGGGACGCAACGGCGGCACCGGAGGTCATTGTGACACCGCCTCCCAGCGATCGTGATGCCAGTGCTGGTGAAACATCGGCTCCGCTCAACGATGTGGGTGGACTGTCGGACGTGCTGAAAGAGCTGCGGGAACTGGTGGAGATTCCGCTGAAGCGTCCCGATCTGTTGGCAAAGCTGGGGCTAGAACCATCCCGTGGTGTGCTGCTAGTGGGTCCACCAGGAACAGGCAAAACGCTCACAGCGCGAGGCTTGGCGCAAGAATTGGGCGTGAACTACATTGCGATCGTCGGGCCTGAAGTGATGGGCAAATACTACGGGGAAGCAGAGGCACGCCTGCGCGGCATTTTTGAAAAAGCAACAAAAGCGGCTCCCTGCATTGTGTTTATTGACGAAATTGATAGCCTTGCGCCCGATCGCAGCAAAGTGGAAGGCGAAGTCGAAAAGCGACTGGTGGCACAACTGCTGGGCTTGATGGATGGCTTTGCTCAAACGAAGGGCATGATCATTCTGGCAGCGACCAATCGCCCCGATCATCTTGATCCAGCGCTGCGTCGTCCCGGTCGGTTCGATCGCGAAGTGCAGTTTCAGGTGCCCGATCGCAATGGTCGTCTAGAAATTCTCACCATTCTCACCCGCACCATGCCGCTGAATGAGTCGGTGGATTTGGCGATCGTGGCTGATTTAACAGTGGGTATGGTGGGTGCCGATCTCAAAGCGGTCTGTCAAAAAGCTGCTTATAGCGCTCTACGCCGTCAAGTGCCCTCGCTACAAGGAGCCATTCCAGATGATATGACGCTTAACCAGTCGGATTTTCTTCAAGCGCTCAAAGAAGTGAAGCCCTCGGTGCTGCGATCGGTCGAAGTCGAGTCGCCTGATGTCCCGTGGGAGCAAATTGGTGGACTGGAAGCGATCAAGCGCACGCTGCAAGAATCGGTGGAAGGAGCCTTGCTGTATCCCGAACTCTACCAGCGCACCGGAGCCAAAGCGCCACGCGGCATCTTGCTATGGGGTCCGCCTGGAACTGGCAAAACCCTGCTGGCAAAAGCAGTTGCCTCGCAGGCAAGAGCCAACTTCATCGCTGTGAATGGTCCCGAATTGTTAAGTCGCTGGGTGGGTGCTGCTGAACAAGAAGTGCGGGAGTTATTTGCGAAAGCACGGCAGGCGGCTCCATGCGTGGTCTTTATTGACGAAATTGATACGCTGGTACCCGTGCGCGGCAAATTCAACGGTGATTCAGGCGTGAGCGATCGCGTGGTTGGGCAACTCTTGACCGAACTTGATGGACTTCAGGGTTGTCTTAATGTGCTGCTGATTGGCGCGACTAATCGACCAGATGCGATCGATCCTGCCCTTCTCCGCGCTGGACGGTTAGATCTGCAACTTAAAGTCGATTTGCCCGATCTGCCCACACGGCTGGCAATTTTGCAGGTTCATAACGACGATCGTCCTCTAGCATCCGTCGATCTAACCCATTGGGCAACCCAAACTGATGGCTGGAATGGCGCAGATCTGGCGCTCCTTAGCAACCAGGCAGCGCTGGAAGCCATTCGGCGTTACAGAGCCGCAGGTTCTACCGATGCGTCCACTATCCAGATATTTACGGATGACTTCCTGGCAGCTTACCAACTATTGTCAGATCAACGTCGGTCGGTCTAGTGTTCTCGTTGACGGCTCCACGGGCATTCCCTTGATTCTGACTTGATTTGAGTCAAGGGAAATGCTCTTCAGCAGTTGGTTTACACTTCATCCTTTCACTCTTGTTGCCAATGCTTTCTGGACAGACACCCGATCCCATTCGTCAACACGCGCTCGCTGCGTTAACCGCCACATTTATGACGCAAGGGCATCCCACAGAGTACGCCAAGCACATGGCAACGGCGGCTATCTTTCAAACTGACCTGGAGCTACGTAACGCGCAATTAACGCGCTTACTAGGGTGGGTGAAGCAAGAACACAGCGACATTTATCCAGACGCGCTTGCCCTGCTTGAAAGCACGCGCGAAGAGTTTGAACGACGGGTGCAGATCGGTGGTTAGTTTTAGATGTCAGGGTTGCTATTAAAGCTTTGTCCCGTTGTGATGCTGCCACGCTCTGATAGGCAGCCACAATAAACTTATTCCTACAGCTTCTTTCTAAAAGATGTGGTTAATTAAGTAGTCTTAGGTACACTTCGATCCTTAGATTGCTCTTATTCTTTCTTCATACCTCCTTCAAGACCGCATTCACAGTAGCCATTAATTATGTCCCGGTAGCAGCGAGTTCTACTGGACAACCTTGGCTTTTGCTAATCGCAGCATTTGTAGCAATTGAACTGAGAAGGGATTCTAATCACTCTTTAGGGATTAAACAAGCATGACTGATCCGCAAGAAGCTCTCCGGATCAAAAAACGTTTAGAAGCTTTGAAGAAAGGGGGCGTGCATCGGGTTAAAGATCGGGAACCGATGCCGTCTGTTGTGCATATTGTGGGCATTGGCAAAGCTGGTGCCGATTTTATTACACAAGCCATTCAGCAGCTTCCGAATGATTTTTTGGCTGATGATCGCAAGCGTTTTACAGCGTTGGCTGTGGATATTGGCGATCAAGATTTAGCGCAGGTTCGTGAGGCGGCGGCGGCTTTGCCGAGCGATCGCACTCACATTAAAACGGTGGCGCTTGAAGTGCCCACTCGCGATGAATTGTTTGGCTCCTTACGGCGTTATCGAGAATACTTGAAGCTGGAATATCCTCGCTATTATTGGAACCCTAACTACGAACCCTGGTTGCCCGATAGCATTGAGATTCCTCAGGCAGGAGAGCCGTTTCCGCGATCGCTTTCTAAAGCTATTTATGGCAAGGCGTACTATGAGGGCGAAAAAATTCTTGACAAGGAGCTAGAAGCGTTTGCCAAGAGTGTGGATGCAACGGCTTGCCAATCGATCGTCTGCGTTGTGTTTGGCTTGGCTGATGGTACTGGCAGCGGCATTGTCGTTGATCTTGCTCGTCACCTGTCGAACGTAAAGTTCGGTCGTCGTGCCCTTGTTCTCGGCATCGGCATTGCACCCTCTGAAGGCGATACACCGTCGAGCCAAGATCCCAGCCTTTTCCCAGTGCTAAATGAACTGGATTGTATGTTGGATCAAGAGAAAAACCAGGGCGTGGTGCAGGTTTGGGGCGATCTCTATCGCAACCCTTTCACTGCTGGGTTCTGGCTGGTGCCGCAAAAGCCTGTTTATGAGGAAACTCGTGATCTGGCAGCAACCAGTCAGAAGGTTTATGCCGAACTCGCGTCGTTTATAACTCGCAATCAAGGGTTGGAAATTTACGAGTCATTGCGACTGCTGAACTGGGTGGGCGCACCACCATCACAGCACATGGCAGCCCGCAGTCAGTACGGTGCACGTTGGGCACATATTTTTGGGTTCACCAGCATCGACAAGATTCCGACCGCAGAGCAACTGCCCAGGCAGCTTGGCATTATTGAGGGCACCTTCCAGCCAGACTTCTTTGAGGTGCGGGTTTCGGCTCGTGAAGGGGTGGCGATCGACGCTCCTCTCGCCGATCTTGCTAGCAAAATGAACGCCTCGTTCACGCCGATCCTGGAACCTGAGATTATCAAATCTGGGGCAAGTGATGAAACCTATATTCAGTTCATCCTCCCCGGTGCCAGCAAGATCAATCTGGAGTTGTTCATTGACGCTCGACTTGCCTACGACGAGCAAACCTGGGATGAAAAGCTGTTGCAACATTCCTGGCTGCTGGAATTGGGAGTCATGCTCTCTGAACCAGCGATCCGGTTTGAAGGGATGGCGGGTGAATGCCTTTGGGGCTGCGCGTGTTGGGTGGTCGTCCCCTACAGCGCGATTCGTGGCGAAGACTTAGAAGGTCTCCGCGAGAAGCTTGAGCAAGTCGTCAAAGTGTAAGCAAAGGAATTTCTATGCCATTGGATTGGTCGATCGTCAGTCAGAGATACGCCGATGGTGCTCAAGTTCCAACGGTTGCAGGCGGGAAGATCTTGCAGGTCACGGGTGTGGATGAGGAAAAAATTCACATCAAGTCGCCGCTCTGGGTTGCCAGCCTGAGCCGTCAAAATCTTGAGAAAGGGGTGGAACTAATTGAGGAAGGGGTGATCGATCGCCAACCTGGTCAATTTGTTGAAGACTACAAAATTTATGTTGCCGACGAACGCGCTACGTCAGCCGCCCACATTCTTAAAGATTTAGGATTTCTGACTGAGGACAAGGGGTATTACCCAACGTGTTGAGCAATAGCAGTCAGCATTTAGCGGTCAGCTTTAAAGCCAGTGCTGATAGCTGGACTCTCAGGGTACAGCGTGCCTGACTTGCATGGTTGTTGTCACTGTTCAATTCAATCAACCCAAGCTGATAGCTAATCGCTGATCGCTAACAAACAGTTTTCAATCTACACAAACGAGGAAATTGAGTCATGTCAAAGTCCATGTATCATAGTGCGTCCGGTTCGCAGTCGCCCCACTGCATCCACTTTTTAGGGATTGGCAAAACAGGCGCGAATATGTTGGATTCCATGCTGCGTCAAGGCGATCTAGAAGATCAATTGGCTGATCCGCGTGCCCGTTTCACCGCACTGTTGGTAGATATTGGCGAACAGGATATGTACCAGGCAAAGGATTACGCCGAAGGGTTCCTGAAGCGGCTTGAAGAAAGCGGCATTCCATCCAGCCGTGCCCAAATTCGGTTCGCAGCCTTGGAAGTACCTACTCGTGATGAACTGTTTACCTCACTGCGTCGCTACCGCGAATTCTTGAAGCTGGAATATCCCCGTTATTACTGGAATCCTAACTACGAACCCTGGTTGCCGGATAATGTGGAAATCCCTAAAGCGGGTGAATACTTCCCACGCGCCATCTCCAAAGCCATCTATGGCAAAGCTTACTACGATGGCGATCGTCCTCTTGAGAAGGAACTGGACGATTTTGCTAAGAGCATTGATGCGACTAAACTTCCATCAATGGTGCTGTGCTGCTTCGCGATCGGTGATGGTACAGGCAGTGGCATTGTGGTTGATCTAGTGCGTCACCTTTCCAATGTCAAACTTGGACGGCGCATTCCCGTCATTGGCGTTGGTCAGTTGCCTTGTACTGGCGACCCAGAGACCTCCAGTGATGGTAGTTTTTTCGCCACGATGAATGAACTTGACTGCATGTTGGATGAAGACAAGAATGCGGGTGTGACAACCGTCTGGGGCGACCTTTATCGCAATCCCTTTACAGGTGGATTCTTTGCCCTGGCAACCGAAAACTCCTACCAGCGCCTGACAAAATATACCGATACGGGGGTGCCGAGCGAGCGCGATCGGATGCGCGTGCAAGTAACCCACAAATTTGTTGCCGATGCCTTCATGCGCATTGCGCTGGATGACTACGGTCGCACGATCTTCAAAGCACTGCGCCTGGTCGGACAAACCACGGCACCGCACGAAGCCATCAGTACCAAAGCACGTAGCTGGACGCTGTATGATGTCGCCAAGTTCACCCACCCGGCAGTGCAAGTGTTGCCTGGTGAGCCATTGAGCAAGTGGCGCAGCGTCATTAGCGAATGGATTGGACACATTCCCGACTATGCAGGGCTAAAACCAAGCTTCAAGACTGACTACGCCGAGTGTATTGTGCATGCACCACGGGAAATGTGGAACGAAAAACTATATGACAAGTTCAAGGAAGTTGTCTCCACCTTCTTGGTGGAGTCAGAAGATTCTTCCATGAACGTCACCCACCGAGAGTTCTTCGATCACTTGACTGCCTTTGCCGACATCATGCTGCCAGGGGTAGCGAAGGTCGATTTCCTCGCCTTCTACGAAAGTCGTGACAAGTACGATACCCTGACCTGGGATCAGAAACTGCTCCATCACTCCTGGCTGATGGATCTGGGCGTAATGATGTCTGAGCCTGCAATTCGCTTTGAAGGCATGGCAGGAGAGTGTCTCTGGGGCTGTGCGTGCTGGATTGTCGTGCCTTACGACCAACTCCGGGGCGATAGCGTTGTACCCGACAACCGACGCGACATCCTAGAAGCAGGCATTGCGGCAATGACTAAAACAGTTGTCTCAATTCCATCTGACGCTGAAGCGGTTAAAGCCATCTAGTCAAGCAGAAAGATCCCCAACTTCTTGAAGAAGTTGGGGATCTAATTATCTAGGAGAAAACGTAAGGATGGTCACGCAACAGCTACCGACTAAGCCAAAGACAAAAATTCCGGTTACGGTCGTCACGGGCTTTTTGGGTTCCGGCAAAACGACGCTGATTAATTACATTTTGAAAGAGCAACACGATCGAAAAGTTGCGGTCATTGTCAACGAGTTTGGTGAGATTGGCATTGATGGTCAATTAATGATCTCGGATGAAAACGAACAACTTGTTGAGTTCAACAACGGTTGTCTTTGCTGCACGGTACGCGGTGATCTGGTACGGACGCTAGAGGGGCTAACCCAGCGAACCGAACAATTGGATGCTGTGCTAATTGAAACGACAGGATTGGCTGACCCCGCACCCGTTGCATCAACGTTTATCGTGTCGGATGAAATCAAGCCCAAGTTCACACTGGATTCATTTGTCACGGTTGTGGATGCCCACAATTTGGAGCAAAACTTGCTTGATAGTCATGAGGCGCAAGAGCAAGTGGCGTTTGCCGATATTATTTTAATCAACAAAGCAGACCTGGTTTCGTCTGAGGCGTTAGCCAAAATTGAGAAACGGCTACGATCGCTCAATCCCATCGCCAAAATTTACGATACAACCTTTGGCGCGATCGATCTGGGTTTAATCCTTGATGTGAAAGCGTTTGAACTCGAAGCCAAGTTAGAAGTTGATCCAGAATTTTTGGATGACCTCGAACATGAACACGATGCCAGTGTGGGTTCCTTTGCGTTGACATCCGAAAAGCCCATTGATATCAACCGCTTTATGCTGTGGATGAATGATTTGGCTCAGGCAAAGGGTGAAGATCTCTACCGCACCAAAGGGTTGTTTTATGCTCAAGGGTTTGCCGAGCGGATGCTGTTTCAAAGTGTGCGAATGTTGACATCGCTACAGCGCGATCGCCTCTGGAAACCTGATGAAACCAAACACAGTCAGTTCGTTGTGATTGGTCGCAATCTCGACCGTGCTGAGTTTGTCGAAGGCTTCGCTAAGTGCGAAATCTCGAAATAGCGATCGCTATAATTTTCTCCTCCTCCGTTCAACGCCTGCTACGTGACTGTTGCTTATTGACATCACTGACACTCCCAGAAAGCGTATGCGGCAGAAGGGAGACGTTTTGATGGCTTTTTGAGATGGCAACACATGCGCTCTTGGATTTATTCTGTAGCCTCGTTCAAGTCCTGAGCAAACCGATTTCGATTGTAAATTTAGAGCGCTTGCATGGCGCTTTCAATTCAGTGTGAGGAGCGTTAATCAATGTTGAAAGTTTTACTAAGTTCGTTGCTTATTAGTCCCGCGATCGTGGGTGCAGCGTTGATGGTTTCGGCGGCAGCGATCGCGGTTGAGAAGCCATCTGTGGAGTCGGTATCGGCAGTGCCTACAACTGGTGCTCCAGCTTCCGAAGCGAGTGCGATCGCGCAAGTCAGCGGCTATGTTGGCGAAGATCAGGCGGATGACGATGCAGCCGTTGTGGGGCAGGTGACATCTGTTTCTCAACTATCGGATGTGAAGCCGACAGACTGGTCGTTTCAAGCATTGCAATCGTTGGTAGAACGCTATGGTTGTATCGTGGGCTATCCTGACAAAACCTATCGCGGCAATCGCGCCTTGACGCGCTATGAATTCGCAGCGGGTTTGAACGCCTGCATGGATCGCATCAATGAACTCATCGCAGCAGGCACGGCTGATCTAGTCAAAAAAGAAGACTTATTAGCGGTGCAAAAGCTGCAAGAAGAGTTTGCGGTTGAACTGGCAACCTTGCGCGGTCGCGTCGGTGCCTTGGAAGCCCGGACTGCCACGCTGGAGAAGCAACAGTTTTCCACAACAACGAAGTTGGTAGGTGAAGTTGTTTTTGCACTGACGAATGAGTTTAACAACTCAGACAGCAACACTGTTTTTCAAGACAGAGTGCGGTTAACGCTTCAAACGAGCTTTACAGGTGAGGATCTGCTGATTACCCGCCTGAGAGCCAGTAACGCCAACTTCTTTGGTCTGAGGGGCAACGGTGTCAATGTTGAGGGTCTGCAAACCTTCAACCTGGGCAACAGAACCAATTCCGTTGATGCCGATTGGGTGGCTTACTTTGGCAAGATCAACGACAGCATCAAGTTCTATATTCCAGCAGTCTTTGGGTTTCACGCTGATCATGTGCCCACCCTCAGCACTCTGGATTCGGATAGCGGTGCTACAGGTCCACTTTCGGTGTTTGCTGAGAAAAACCCTATCTATGACATCGGCGGTGGCTCTGGGCTGGGCATCGGCATTAAGCTGACTCCTGCCATTACCATCAGCGTTGACTATTTGGTGGATAACTCTCCTCCCAGTGGGTCGATCGCCTTTGCTAATAACCCTGCACCTAAAAATGGTCTGTTTGACGGCAGCTACTCAGCGCTGGCTCAAGTAACATTTCAACCCAGTCGTGCGTTTGGCATTGGTCTCACCTATGTAAATGCCTATCGGCGATCGGCAATCTTTGACCTGGGTAGCGGTGGCACAGGTGTCTTAGGAACACTTTATGCGGCTCAGGGCAGGAATACGGCAGGTGCCGTTACCCCTGCAATAGTGAATGCGTATGGTGTTTCGGGAGTATTCAGGTTTAGCCCAAAACTGGCAATCAACGCCTTTGGTTCTTTCATTGACGCTGATTTCGTCAACGATGGTTTCGGCAACCGCGATATCTGGACGTATGGCGTGAGCCTCTCTCTGGCTGACTTTGGCAAAAAAGGCAACTTGCTTGGGCTGGTTGCGGGTGCAATCCCATACTTGGGCAATCCAACCGCGGTACAACGCGCGGGCGGCGCTCAGAACGATATTCCCATTCATCTGGAAGCTTTCTACAAATATCAACTGAATGACAATATCGCTATTACACCGGGTGTCATCTACGTAATTAACCCTGGTCAAAACAGAGTTATTGTCAATTCTGGTGTACGAAGAAGAATTAAGCAGCGTCCTTGCTGGTGACTAAATCGGACTGTTGATCGGCACGAATCCCATCTTTGAACTTGACGCCTTCAATCACCTCTCCCAGTCGTTTAAACCCTCGAA
>JBGTJW010000334.1:0-2787 GCA_041744955.1 Stenomitos sp.
CGCGCAGCTGGTGTCTGCTCTATCTGTTGCTGTGGTAGTTTCAGTTCACTTGTCGTCTTCATCCCTCAAAGTACCGCTCAATTGTCATCTTCATCCCTCAAAGCACCGCTTGCGCCACGCAAGTGGTGCAAGCTAACAGCATTACTCTTGCATTCCCGCATACAACAGTCGTACAAATAAGCGGGCACCATCATCTTTTTTCAGGGTTGAATAGGAGGGAGCTTCACCGCTACCGATCGCACGCAAATCTGACAGCAGTTCTGGATGGAACTGGCAAGTAAAGGAGCGTCTAATTTTCTTGGTCTCAAAGTCTTTGTAGTTAATGCAGGTAGCCGAACATTCCGTAACTATTTCGCCATTAGCTGCTGTCGAACAGAGAATTTCCACGGAATCGGGCAGTTGTATCAGCCATGACAGAGGGCTTCCAGCTATCACGTGCCGATAAGGAACAATGGCGTCATGAATACTGCGGTAAGCCCAGTTAGCAAACATTATGGCTTCTTCGTTGACTTCATCCGAGTGAAACATCGAAATTGATACTTCCCGCTCGTATTGAATCGTTGTGTCAATCACACCTTCATGTGCGTCAGCTGTTACATCGTGGGCATGGATGAGTTCCCAAGGAATACCTAAGGCATCGCCGTCGGGAGATTGATAAGGCAACAACACGCGATCGCCAACTTCCTTTGATTCATTGCGCGTCACCGCAAAATGCTCATCATTCCAGCCAGTGGCAACGAGGCGTCCATCACGCTTTTTGACTTGGAGTGTCTTGCCCATTGCTTCAATGCGCTCTGCAACCTCTTGCAACGATCTCAGAGCAATGCCTGAGCTATAGGCTTTGCCAGTGTTCGAAGGGCAATGGCGTTCCAAAGATGTCATGCTGAGGACTTCTTTGACTGCACGACGGATGAGTCGTATGTGACATTCAGTAGCCAGTTGGTGTCCTACACAGATGAATATTGCGGGGGCACTACTGGGCGATCGCGAAATTAGTAATTTTTCCACTAATGCAAACATATCCTCTCGCGAACAAGCCGGACTTGTCCAAGTCGATGCATCGTAGGTTGATGGATCGCCTCCTTCCACTATCACTGCATAACCGGAGGTAATAGCCGGAACGACTATTTCTGGATCGAGGACTCCACAGGACCAAACAGGCAGCAATATTGATGAGTCCATATCAGCGACTTTCTGAGCAATGTAGGCAACGTTTTTAGACGCCCGAACGTCTTCGCCAAGATGATTAAAGCCCACATGTTCCCATGGTTCAATGATGGTTATAGACTCGCGGAACAAATTGGGATGTTTGAGCAGAAACTCAACATCTTCCTGTGAATTAATCACCTTTTCTAAAGGCTTGGCGTGTCCCCACTCAAAAATGCCGTCTTCAGCAAATAGCTCTTTTTCTGCCAGTGGCTCTTCAGAAATTCTATCCGCTAAGAAATGACCTAACAAAATATGTGCCGATTCAAAATCCGATCGACCTTCATGCAAGAAGCCAGGAGTTAGTCGCCAGTCGGCTGTTGTGGTTTGATTCTTGTGAGACTTAATGGCTTCTATCATCTTTTAAAAATCTACTGGTCAATAAGTTGTTGCTGACAAAAGTAAAATTGTCTAGGTTTAAGACACTAATAAATTTGAAACTCTATGGACGAACTCAAAGCAGCCCAATTTCCTAATCTTTGCAGCATTCCTCTTCTGGCCTAACCCACAATGGCTGCGTGGGAAATGACGATCGCGTTCAGAGTGATAAACGAAATTGTAAAGAGCCGAAATAAAAAGTGACGGTCTAGCCACATTGCCTGCTTTGCTTGCCCTCCTTCTGTTGTTAATCGGGAAAAGACGGTTGCAAGAGCGCCTGCAAAGATATAGACGATCGCGACAATGTGAATTTGATCGACCAGCGTCAGGCTCTCCGTGCGCCCCAAAACGGACTCTGGTGCCCGCATATTGACCAATGCCGAAAACAAACAACCCACCAGTAAACTCGTCCGGGCACTAACCAAACTGGGCTGTCCAGTTTCGTAGAAGAAAGACAGCATCGCCACAGCGAAAGCGACGTACACCCCGGTAGTCAGCTTAAAGAAGCTCACATATTTGACCCGCTGGATTGGGATTGAAACAGTCAGGCGAGAGTAGACCCCTTCTTCAGAAACTAGCTCTGGGTCGCCAAAGGTTGTTTGGTAGACAACCTTTTCCTCTTGAAGGGTAAAATTCGTAATCTTCCATCCTCCTATCTTCAGATCGGGCTGATAACCAGAGTTCTTAAAATCAGGTGTATAAATAAATCCGGAGGCATCTTGAGTGGCTTCTTCTAGAGAAATTTTTAGGGTATGGCGGTCGAACGGATAGTTTTGGACATCCCAGCTCTGATGCAAAACAGCGCTAATGTCACGCTGGGACCAGTAGACATCTCCTTTCGTAGAAAATGAGCCAGAACGGTTTTTCTTTTCGAGCGTACTGTCGCTGATAGTCTCAGACTCTAAAGAGTCAAGAATCTCCATACTCTCCAGGGGGTTCAGGTCTTTGTCAGGGCAGACACTCCATACCCGAAAGTTAGTCGTAAATGATTTGTCGGCAAACTTAAACCCCCGTAAAGACGTAATGTAAATCCCTACACGACAAGTCTGAGGAGATTTAACAGGTTCTGCTAGAACGGCTGGAACTTGTATAAGTAGCCATACGCTAATACCCAGGATTAAAATAGCGACAAATTTACAAGCCTCTGAGCGTAAAACCATGACCTGACTTAAGAGCTAAGCTGCAACACACCGATCGTAGATA
>JBGTJW010000335.1:0-7345 GCA_041744955.1 Stenomitos sp.
TTTTTTTCACAGCATTTGTAGAGTTTGAGTGGTATCTAATCTTAGGATGCTGGCTCCCCCTCTAGCTTTTCTCTCATGCTCAAATCCCCGGGCGGCAAACATTTCAAGCCTTGAGTCACCCACTTTTGTCAGTCAACCAGGTTGCTGCCATATAACAACCGCGCTGCACCGGAACGTCCAAAATCATTGTTTGAGATACAGAGATTATCTGCGTCCGGTGAGCGCAAACGTTCGGCTACAGAGTAACAGATGCCTACACTGTTCGAATTCAACCCACTCAAATCGATCGCAGTCCCAAATGTTGGCAGGATCGTGCCAAAGGGACTCGTTTTGGTGATCGGACCAAACTCCGCGGGGAAAACCCAGTTACTTCGTGACATCCACGGCCGGATGCTTGGGAACACACGGAGATTGGTCGTTTGCGACGATATTGAGATGAGTCGTCCGGCATCCCTCGAACCACTTCTAGATGTGTTGTTAGCCGAGAACCATATACGTCGCCGCGTCGACGACAGAAACATTGTCTTTATTGATACTCGCATCCCCGAATTCGGGGGGAGTGCGTCAAATTGGTCATTGTCTGAACACCAAGTTCAGAGGTTTTTTGCTGATCCAGTTTCTGTCGGTACCACGGAACGCGATGGAGCCTCTGATAAATTTCTGGAACATTTCGGACGATCGTTTATAGCATCGCTGTTCCTCGACCGGCGGCTGACGGTCACCAACACGGTCAGCAACTTTGATTACGAGACTGCCTTTCCAGCCAACGAACTACAGTCGCTATACATTGACTCAAACGCAAAGCAGATGCTTGCCGCTGAAACCCAAAGCGTCTTTGGGAAAGCAATCTGGCTAGACAACACACGTGCGAACTCTCTTTGCCTCCGCGTTGGACACGGACCGGATATGCCTTCTGCTGAGGATCGTCTGGAACCAGCCAAGATGCGAGAGTACCGATTGATTGAAGATGAGGGTGATGGATTCAAATCATACGTCGCAATATGCCTAGCACTTTTGCTTGGGCGGCAACCAGTGATACTCATTGACGAACCAGAGATGTGCCTCCATCCACCACAGGCATATGCATTAGGGAGATTCATCGGAAAATACGGAGTATCTACAGATCGTGTAACCTTCGTAGCAACTCATAGTAGTCATGTGCTGAGGGGGATAATTGAAGAATCAGAGCAGCTTGAAGTGATTCGTCTGTCTCGGATTGGTCCACAGTTTAACGGTCGCCGCGTCTCCAAGGAAATGCTCAAAGCATCGATTGAGAAACCCAGTACGAAGGCAGAGAGTGTCCTTGATGGATTGTTTGCCGAAGCCGTTACGGTAGTGGAGTCCGAGGGGGATCGGCTCATATACGGAACGGTGTGGGATAAGATAGCAAGCGAGTTCCGGCACGATATGCATTTTGTTTCTGTCGGTGGAATCGGCGGTATTGCTGATCCGTGCGCACTCTATCGAAATCTAAAGATTCCAGTCTGCATAGCTGCGGATCTCGATGTGATACGCGAACTGGGGACATTCAAAAGCATTCTCAAGGCTGTCGCATCTGCTGAAGTCGTACAAGAACTGCTTGAAGACTGTTGTCGAATTATTAATCAGGTGAAGGCCCTTGGTCCGATTTTCGACGAAGGCACAACCCGTAACGAGCTAACCGACATATTGAGCCAGACGTTTGATTGGAAGGACGAGAGCCAACTTCAGCGGATTCGCAGCAAGCTTTCCGACTTGAGCGGCGGCCTGTCACAGACCTCTCGACTGAAGAAGGGATTGGACAGCCTGAGAAGCTATCACGTTTACCACGACTTGGTTGCATTCTTGAATAGATGCAGGAGTATCGGTGTATTTCTTGTTCCCGTTGGCGAACTTGAAGATTGGGTGCCTGACCTAGTTGGATCGACTCCGAGCAAAAAGAAGAAGGCAGAGTGGGCGAACTACGCCGCGAATCGCATCCGCGAAACACCCCCACGACAGAATGACGTTTGGGCTTTTGTTCGGCAAATGGCCTCTTTTCAGCGAGACGAAGGTGCAAGATTAGCAGGCTATCCAACGCGGCTGCCCATCACACAGCCTACAATTACCCTTATCCAGTCTCAATGAGACGTACCAATCAGACTAAGGGCTATTTGGTACAGAAATCTGGAACGAGATAGCAGGGGTTTCAGGCTCCTGCTTTTCAGCAGGCTCAACTGGTACAACCCTTAACGTGACTTTCTGGTCGGATGATACTCAAATCCTTATCCTGAGCCTGTCAATTGTTACTTTAGTGTGATTTTGCCAATTACTGCTTACTTGCTTAGTATCGGAAAATGAAAAACACCTATCTCAAGATATTAATTACACTGGCAGCAATTGCTCTTTGTATAGTTCGCCTTATTAACCCAAATATAAAAGTTGATTCTACCCTTTTAATTCTTTTTAGTATTGCTGTACTCCCGTGGCTATCTTCACTTGTAAAAGGTGTAGAGTTTCCAGGAGGGTTTAAGATTGAATTTCAAGATAGTGATCCTAAGGTAGAATTTCCAAAAGATTCGAGGTCTCAAATATCAATTACTGAACAGCAAGAGATAATAAGAAACCCTAAAGCACATAAAACAGCTTCTACATCACCTAGAAAAGAAGTTCCAGATGACTATTTTGACAGAATGATGAAATTAACACCAGTTGAGACAATTGCTGCATTTGTAATTATTAACAATATGGTGGTAAAAGCAGCAATAGGATCATCTTCAGTAATTGCCACTATTTCATGGCTAGTGTTTGTTATTCTAATAGTACTAACTCCAATTTGGCTATTGAGAAGAAGTAGGGAGGTAGGTAAAGCTCCTCCCTATCGACAAATCATTTTATCGACTCTAGGATTTATAGTTTGGGTGTTTGCTCTCGGTGGTCCGTTTGCACTTTCAAGTTGGTATAATCCTCTCTATGGTGCTTTTCTGCTAGCAATATATACGGTAACTAGCCCAATGTTAATTTTTAATGAATAATTTTGCTTTGTTTCCTGCATCTAACAACCCCAATGCAGTGGGAAAAAGTTAAGTGCTCGGTGGATCGCATAGGGTGTTTGTGTCCGGTGATTGGGAACATTAGCTGTCTGAAAAGTCTTCCTAATTAAAATCCATATGCAGCCTAATTTAGATGATTATGATTACAGTGCCATCCATCCCCAGGAGCTTCCTTACCTAAAGTTTGAAGCTCTTGAAGGACGACCAATCCCCCTACATTCATTTCATGACGGTAATCGGTGGCACCTCTGGTTTCCTTTAGGAAATGGTCTTTTACAACCTATCCGAGTGCAGGATTGTGTAGAAATGGTCTATCTTGCACCAAAACCAGCACGTATTAGTGATGCGTATTTTGGTTTTGTTGACTTCATCTATAAACATGTAGATCTCAAGCATACTCGTTCATTTATATCAGCGCTTACGTCTGATGTCTTTAATCTTGGTGCAAGTTTGAGAAAGTTAGATATACTACGGGCATTTGAAGATTTTGAGGGAAAATCTAGACTAGTAACTACCGAATTAGAGTATCTATTTCTACTTTGCCGAAGTATGTTTGACTTGCTTCAGGAAATCTCATCAAGAATATGGGATACTGTTCAGCTTGTTGACACGTCAATTAAAAAGAGAAAATTACCAAATAGCTTTAGAAATGTAGTTTTGCACCAGAACAATATTCAGTCTCCTGAAGAAATCCAAAATCGTTTCGGACTTCCTCCAAGCCTTGCAGTATGGTACTCCGAGTGCGCTTCTTTCTTTTGTAAACTCAGGGATGCACGTGATGCAATTGTTCACCAACCCATTCAGGAGCCTTTGATTTATATTGATGATAAGGGTTTTTCTATTGGAGTCGATTCGTCACCTAAACCGTTTCGTGAAATGATGCAATGGCCTGAACATATTTTAGAAAATGGACGTATTGGTCCACTGAACTATTTTGTTGCATGCTTTATTCATGAAACTTTAGCTGCATGTGAGAAGTTTGTATTTGCCATTACTAGAGAAATACGCTTTTCTCCGGATTTTGCTCCAGATTTTACATTCTTCATGAGAAGTCCTAGTACGGCATCTCTGCTAGGCCTTCACAGAGTATTAAATGTAGATCCTTGGGCGGAATTTACTCTAACTGAAAGTTTTCTTGCAGAACAATTTATTTCTAAAGACAGCTAACACGTCACGGCAGCGGACGGACGAAAGCTGTGTATGGAGTTGCTACTGCTATCCGCCACCGCTGTGTTTTGCCGTTAACCGCAAACAATGCCGAAAATGCTTCTTATATATAGTCGGATCCGCATACCCCTCATACAGTAGTGCTTCCACTTTGAATACACGTCTTTAACGTAGAGGCTTGCAGTCTCCTTCAGCGTGGAGCGGCCTGTCGTTTACTCAAGTTCTGGGGCAAGTTGATCAAGCAGTCCAAAGGCAGCTTGAGGACTCTCTGCCATTGCGATCGCCACGGCTCGATTAAGCGACACGATCGGTGAAGGCTGTAAGCGTTCCAACACCTCATAGAGCCGCACAATCTGAGACCAGTCTGTTTCTTCGGCGCGTGCCGCCTGACAGTGGAGGGCAGCGATCGCCGCTTGTAGAGCGTAAACCCCCGTTCCACCCCACAAGGCTGCTTCCACCAAAGGCAACGCCATAGCGATTTGTGGATGATTCCAACGACTCCGATCCTGATCTTCCAGCAGAATCAAATTGCCTGCCTCATCCAAACGAGCATCGCGCCGCGAGTCGTGCAATAACATCAGCGCTACCAGTGCCGTCACTTCTGAGGGGGGTTGGGGTGCCAGCAATTGCCGTACCAGTTGCCCCAGTCGTATGGCTTCGGTGCAGAGGTCAGCCCGCGCCATCAAGTCCCCCTTCGTCGCCGCATAGCCTTCGTTGAAAATGAGATAAATGACTGCCAGCACTGCCTCGATCCGGGGAGCGAGAGCGGTCGTTTCTGGCACTTTATAGGGAACGCCTGCATCTCGAATTTTGCGTTTAGCCCGGACCAGCCGTTGTGCCATCGTCGCCGTGGGCACGAGAAACGCTCGCGCAATTTCATCCGTCTCCAGTCCGCCCAGCATCCGTAGCGTCAACGCGACCTGCACCTCGATCGCCAGTGCAGGATGGCAGCAGGTGAAGATCAGCCGTAGGCGGTCGTCTGGAATTTCATCACTGTCGTAGGTGGGTTCTTCGCTCGATGGAATTAACCCAGATGCGGCGTACCATTCCAGTTTTTCGGTGAGTCGTGTCCGTCGTCGCAGGCGATCGATCGCCTTGTATCGGGCAGTGCGGATAATCCAAGCGCGAGGCAGCTCGGGAATCCCGCTGTTCCACTGGTTCGCGGCAGCAGCAAACGCTTCCTGTGCAGCTTCTTCAGCCAGATCAAAATCTCCCACCAGTCGAATCAGGATGGCGACAATACGCCCCCATTCGGTCTTATAAACAGAGGCAATCGCCTGAGCGACATCTAATTTCGGGGTTGAAGCCATACGTGTCACCAAAAGACATCAAAAAATTTTGGCGAGGTGTCGATTTGAGCGCTTCCCGTTCGACTGACTTACAAAGGAAGCAATAAAACAAAGAACAATTGTACTAAAGAATAAGCTTTTTGGGAGGTGCCGATTTGAGCGCTTCCTGTTCGACTGACTGACAAGGGAGGTAAAGCTCGATCGTACTCAATCAAAAAGCTTCAGGGCAGTGTCGATTTAAGCGATCGCCATTCGACTGAATTACAAAGGAGGCAACCCAATGAAATATTTGCTGCTGATCTATATGGACGAAAACGCCATGAGTGACACCGAGCGGGAGCATTGCTATGGGGAATCGGCTCAACTCGCCCAGAAGCTTCATACCAAGGGACAGTTTTTGGCGACGGCTCCACTCCATCCCGTCGCAACGGCAACCAGTGTTCAAGTGCGCGATGGCAAATCCCTGGTGACAGATGGTCCCTTTGCTGAGACCCGTGAACAATTGGGTGGCTTTTTCCTCATCAATGCTCAGGATCTAGATGAAGCGATCGCGATCGCCTCTCAAATCCCAGGTGCAAAAGTTGGCACCGTCGAAATTCGCCCTGTGATTGAAGTTGCGGGACTACCCGCACAGTCATAACCGCCCTCAACCGTTTGCACTCCAGGAGAACCCTCATGCAAAACAATCCCAAAATTACTCCCTGTTTATGGTTTGATGATCAAGCCGAAGCCGCCGCTCAGTTTTATACGTCGGTTTTTCGCGATGCCAAAATCGTCCACATCAGCCGCTACGGAGAAGCTGGACAGGAAATTTACGGCAAATCAGCCGGAGCCGTCATGACTGTCAGCTTTGAAATAGATGGTCAGCCGTTCACAGCGCTGAACGGCGGTCCGACCTTCAAATTTAACGAGGCGATTTCCTTCCAGGTCTTTTGCGATACCCAGGAGGAAGTGGACGATTACTGGCAAAAACTGTCTGTGGGTGGGGATGAAACCGCCCAGCAATGCGGCTGGCTCAAAGATCAATATGGGGTCTCGTGGCAAATTATTCCTCGCCTTCTCATTGAGTTGCTCAATCATCCTGATGCGACAACAGCTCAAAACGTGACCACTGCCATGCTGCAAATGAAGAAGATCGAGATTGATGAACTCAAGCGTGTCGCTGCTCGTTAGCGATCAGCACACCAAACCCCTGGCAATTCAACTCAAAACCACTCAACAGGAGCTTTCACAATGAAAGTCATGGTCTTTGTTAAAGCAACCCAAGACTCCGAAATTGGGGCTATGCCAAGCGAACAGCTTTTGACTGAAATGGGGCAGTACAACGAAGCATTAGCTAAGGCAGGGATCTTGCTCGCGGGTGAGGGGCTTCATCCAAGTTCAAAAGGAGTGCGAGTCCACTTTTCAGGAACGGAACGCACCGTCACCCAGGGACCATTCACTCCAGCGCAGGAGCTAGTTGCAGGGTACTGGCTGTGGCAGGTGAACTCCATTGAAGACGCGATCGCCTGGGTGAAGCGCTGCCCCAACCCAAAGCCAGGAGCATCCGATATTGAAATCCGTCCTGTGTTCGAGGCAGAGGCTTTTGGTGAAGCCCTGACATCCGAACTGAGAGAGCAGGAAGACCGCATTCGCGCCCAGGTTGAAACGCGACAGCAAGAGTAACTTTATCAACTGCCGCGCCAATAATGTTCACGCGCGACCGAGCCGCTCATCAAAACACAGAATCAATTACTGACGGAGAAATCAATGCAACTCAATTCTTATCTCATGTTCGATGGCAATTGTGAAGCCGCATTCAAGTTTTACGAACAATCTCTTGGTGGCAAGATCACCATGATGATGACACACAAAGAGGCTCCCTCCGCAGAAGAGATT
>JBGTJW010000336.1:0-9510 GCA_041744955.1 Stenomitos sp.
GACACGAGGGGACGCTCTTCGTAGCCCAAAATGCCGCTTAGCGAACCATCGGCTGCCGTTTTCAACAGTTGATTGACTTCTTCAACTGTGGTGGGTCGATCGACTTCAAACACGCAATCGGTGAGGGAGGCATTGAGTAGCGGCACTCGCACTGCCAAACCATTGAGCTTGCCTTTGAGTTCGGGATAGATTAGCGTGATTGCGGTCGCTGAACCCGTGGTGGTGGGAATGAGCGAGAGGCTGCTTGCCCGTGCGCGACGCAGATCTTTGTGGGGTGCATCCACGATCGTCTGCGTATTGGTGTTGTCATGAATGGTGGTGATCACACCATGCTTGATGCCCAGCCCTTCATGAATCACTTTCACCACTGGAGCAAGACAGTTGGTGGTGCAAGAGGCGGCAGTCAACAGATGGTGCTTGTCCGGTTCATACAAATGGTCGTTGACACCCATGACAACGTTCAACGCTTCTTGCTTCACAGGCGCTGCCACAATGACCTTCTGCACACCCCGTTTGAAGTACGGCTCAAGGGTTTCGGGCGTGCGAAATTTGCCGGAGCATTCCAACACCAGATCCACACCCAACTCATCCCAGGGCACCGCTCCCGGTTGGGCAAACTCACTAAAGCTGAGGGAGCGATCGTCAATATGGACGCGATCGCCCTTGGCTGTCACCTCCGGTGCCCAACGCCCATGCACCGAATCAAATTTCAGCAGGTGAGCCGCCGTCTCAGCGCCTCCCTTCAGTTCGTTAATGTGGACAAACTCCAACTCAGACCAACCCCAGGCAGCTCGCAATGCCAGCCGCCCGATTCTGCCAAACCCGTTGATTGCAACACGCACTGTCGTTTTTCTCTCTAGTTATTTTTTCTCGGTTTCATTCGCGCTGAGTTGAAACACTGCTTGCTTGCGGAGTAGCGCGTCGATCGTCACGTTTGGCTGCGGCAAGCCCTCAAACACAGTACCTACCTTGCCCTTATCAAACTGAACTTTGGCAAGTCGGTAGCCGTCCTCCGGCAGTGGAATAGAACCCACAGAGGCAACCAGGTTTTTAGCATTCTTTAAGTAGAAATCGACAAAGTCGTGAACGTCTCGTTTATCCTGGGCTGATTTGTAATTCACGTAAATCAGTAGGGGACGTGAAAACGGTTGGTAAGTCCCATTTTCCACGGTTACACGAGAGGGCAGAACGGCACCTTTCCCACTATCAATCGCCACTGGTTTTAAACGCTGTTGGTTGGCTTCGTAGTAAGAAAAGCCAAAGTAGCCGATCGCATTTGGATTACTCGCCACACCTTTTACAGTGTCATCGTCATCTTCACTGCCGCTATAATCACTGCGGCTGGCTTTAGCTTTGCCGCTCGTGACTTCATTAAAATAGTCAAAGGTGCCCGAACGGTCTCCCGCGCCAAACAGAGCCAGCGGACGATCGGGAAACGACGATCGCACCTGCTTCCAGGTCTTAATCTTGCCTTGAGCGGCAGGTTCCCACATCTTTGTCAGTTCAGCAACGGTCAGGTCGTTTGCCCAATCATTTTTGGGGTTGACCGCGATCGTCAGCGCATCAAACGCCACCGGGAGTTCGATAAACCGTACGCCAGCTTTGTCACAGGCGGCTACTTCCTCCAGCAAGATCGGGCGAGACGCACCGCTAATGTCAATTTCCCCGGCGCAGAACTTCTTGAAGCCGCTGCTCGTCCCAGAGAACTTCACCTCAATGTTGGCGTTTTCCCCCCTTGTGGTTTTGCGGAACTCTTTGGCTACCAGAGCGGTGGTTGGATAAACTGTGCTAGACCCATCAATTTGAATACCGGGTGCTGAGGGTGCCAACCCAACCTTTTCTGGCTCGGTGGTCTTACTGACGGGCTTGGCGGCATTGCCGTCTGATGGAGTCGGGCTGTTCTGAGCCGTCTGGCTACAGGCAGTTAGAGACACTACCGCAGCCAGACAAGAAACAAAGAAAACGCTGAATTTTGCTGTTGCTGATGTCGTGATAGTAATCATAAATGTTGATGCTTTCCAGGCAAAAATGGTTTGAATAAAGTGAGGAGCCATCGACTTGCTGTGATGAAGCGCGTGTCGCATTCATCGATCGCGGGTTTTGCGTTAAAACGGGTCGCTAAAGTGGCATGGAATACACTAACCGCTCGCTCTGTAAACGCAGGCAAAAAACAACGTGCGATCGCGTTGCATTTCACAGCGGCTTAAGCGCTAACGATTTGAATGTATGCCTCTATCATTTCAAATAAACTTGATTTGTCAAGTGTTTTTGCAAATATAGACTTAAATGTGTCGATGCGTTGAGCCAGAGCCTGGGAACAGAGATGTATGCAACGGCGCACCCGTTGGTTAAACTAGAAGCACTAACCAGGATAGGCTCGACCCATGGCGAAAGGAAATAACGATACAGCCGCCCTGATCATTGCTTTTTTAGTCACTGCGGGACTGCTAGGTGGGGGGTTCTGGTTCTTTAGCCGCAATTCCCCTCAGCTTGGTGGAAAGCCTGGTGAAATGTTAGACCCAACGGCACGATCGTCTGCAACGCCGCAGAATGCTGCCGACACGACGACCGTGCCCGATCTGGATACATCGTTGCCGAACCCGGCTGTGCTAACGATGGATGGCAGCGTCACTATAGTAGCCCTGATGAAGCAGCTTCAGCTTGCCTACACGCAGGTCAATCCGTCGTTGCAAACAACCTACGGGTTGCCCGATGGCAAGCCCAATGGCACCAACGCGGGCATTCGGAATCTCGTTGAGGGCAGGGCTTTAATCGCCGCTAGTTCACGTCCGCTCAAGCCAGATGAATATCAAGCGGGGTTGCAAGGCATTCCCATTGCGAAGGATGCTCTGGCTGTTGTTGTAGGGGTAGATAACCCTTACAAAGGTGAGTTAACCAGCCAACAGCTTAAGCAAATTTTTCAAGGAAAAATCACGAACTGGTCACAGGTGGGTGGTCCAGCGTTGCCGATTAAGGTGATCAATCGTTCACCTGACAGCGGCACCTATACGTTCTTTAAGGACGTTGTCTTATTCGAGCAGGCGTTCGCACCGGATGGACCGAATTTCACCACTGCGCAACAAGATGAAACCACACCATTGTTACAACAGTTGGGTCGGAATGGGATTACCTACAGCACGGTACAGCAAGTAGAAAAACAGCGAACAGTACGCATCGTACCGATCGACGGTCTCTCGCCCACTGACCCAGAAGCCATTAAAAATGGCACCTACCCGCTCGGTCGGGTCATTTACTTAGCCGTGCCGAAGCAGACCAGTCCCGCTGTGAAGCAGTTTATTGACATGGCACGCTCTCCTCGTGGGCAGCAGGTTGTGCAACGAGTGGGTTTTTTGCCCCTGTAACGCCAGTGCTTGCGATCGCACCTTACAGATCAAAATCAATCACTTCAAATGAATGAGTAGGTTAAAGCGCCGAAGGCAACCCATCAAGAAAAGTGAAGCAGTTGCATCGCTTAGCGATCGTCCTTACAAGCGCGTGCAGGCAAAATGGGGCTGAAGCGGCGGAACTCTGCCAAATACTGCTCTAGTACCACAAATTGAGGCAAATCAAGGCTGTAATAAACCCAACGCCCTTCTTGTCGTCCACGAATCAACCCAGCTTCTTTCAGGTTCTTGAGGTGAAACGACAGCTTTGACTGGGTAACGCCTAAAAGGTCGCACAAGTCACAGACGCATAGCTCTTTCTCACGCAGCAGCTCGATCGTCTTGATTCTTAACGGTTCGGAGAGGGCATGAAAGCCTAAAACAATCTTTTCTGGTGCAGTGGTCGCGGTTGAAGTCATCAAAATTTGTTGAAGCGATGCCTCATTGTAGCCGAAAAGTTTTTGGCTTGAGTAGGCTTGCAGACTCAGTGAGGGACAATTTGGTGCTGTGTCAGTGTCAGCAGAAGTGAGCGATCGTCTGAATGGTAATCATTCGGCAACGTTAAAGTCCTCACGGAGCTCCTTGAGGACGCACCGATATGAAGATTGTTATGAGGGGCGATCGCATAAAATGGTGGAAAATCTTTGCATACAGCGACCATCTAATTCTCCGCCGTTAAACTAATAAGAGTCCTTTAGGTGATCCGAAACTAGTACTTTGGACATTTCTCATCAACTTGAATTTCTTAAATCCATCACGTCAGAGAGTAACGAGTCAGAGATCACACATAAAATTGTGTTACCTCTCTTATCGACTCTCGGCTATTGTGATGCTGATTGGAAGTCTCAAGTCGGCATTGGTAAAAACAAAGCAGATTTTTTGGTACATCCTCCAAATTTATTAGTGCATCATCCACCCTATTTAGTTATTGAGGTAAAAGCACCAAACAAGAACCTATCTCAAAGCGTTTGGCAAATTAGTGAATATATGCGGCACTCTAGAGCAGTGTTAGGTCTTTTGACCAATGGTTATACGTTTCATGTGCTATACCACCATCAAGGGCAAATTGCTACAGTTTCCGAGTATTCCCAGACAACTCTGATTGAAAACTTTAGTTTGGTCTATAGACTGCTCAGTAAAGCAACCTGTCTAAAAGTTAGAATTACTCTGCATCGCAACCAACAGCAGATTCACTTAAAGTTTGCGAGCTTAATTGCAAATGCTTTTAACAGCAAAGAAATGTTGAAGCTAGTTGGTACAAAGACTGAAAGCACCAATCAACCTCCCCAAAAGGAACATAAGTCTATGATTATTACTGTTTTTAATAACAAGGGTGGTGTAGGTAAAACGACCTTAACGATCAATCTAGCAGCTATGCTTACGAAATTGGGTAAACGGGTATTGCTCGTTGATATTGATGCTCAAGCTAACTTGTCCACAGGCTTAGGTATTGATCCACTCAATGATGTTGAACTAGCAGGGAAAAAAGATATCACCCATTTGTTGCTTGAACCGAGAACAAAACTGAATGATGTTATTTATCGCAAGCGCTGGGGAGACATCCAGTTAGATATCGTGCCCTCTCATATACGATTGAGTAAGATGGAGAGTGAATTAATTCAGACGGTTGATAGTGACCGTCTATTGGTGAAGAAATTAAGAAATCATGATTACGATTTTGTCTTTATCGATCCGCCCCCATCCTTTGGCAAAGTCAATAGCATCTCATTAATGGCATCGTCAGGAATCCTCATACCGACTCAGCTCTCGCCCTATCCAATTCGTGCGCTGGAGTATGTCATTGGACGGGTAGAAGAAATAGAAGATTATAAAGACGAACCATTGCCTATTTTAGGCGTTGCAGTAAGTATGTATGACCAGCGCTCCTCTAGTTTTAATATTTCGATGGAACAATCTCTTAGAGAAATATTAGCTAAAAATTCAAATGGAAGAACAATTGAATTGTTTCCCGAAAGTACATGGATACCAAGACTAAATATCCTCTCTAAATGTCCAGAGAATGGTTATCCTATTCAACAAGCAGAATTTGATGATCAGTTGAGTTCACAAGAACGGGAATCTGCACAAGCTGCAATTTCAAAGCTGGAGAGACTAGCTAAGCATTTAATGAGTTCAATCTAGGGAGGTACATCAACAATGAGTCAAGATATTCGACGTGAGCTTATTAGCAAAAACTTAAGCATCAAGCCTATTAGTCATGGTCAAGTTTACACTTTTCAAGTTATCCTGCCAGACTCTAGAAAACGAGCCATTTCTTTAGAACAGCGACAGGCGATTGAAAAAAGCCTTGTAGCTCATCAAACTAATCTTGTTTCATTAGTCATACGACGTACAGATGCTTATGATGATGAAGACATTGAGTATGAACTCGTGTATGGTGCTGATTGGTTACAACTTGCCCAAGAGTTAGGTCTTGAGAAAGTATGGGCATGGGTCTTTGATATGACCGATGAGCAGATGCTCACAGCTATTGCTGAAATGGAGTCACTAACAGAGTCATCTAGGGATACGCAAGCTTTTATAGGAAATTCTGATGGTATGGAGACTGACATCACTTTCCTGATTGATAAGAAGCTTCAGCTAGCTACTGATTCAATCAAGAATTTAATTACTTCTCTTCTGTCTAGCATGAAAAATGATTTAGATGAGAAATTGAAAACTCTAAACTATCGAATTGACTATATCAGTAATACAAGTAACGAATCGGGCAGAATACAAGAAGTTTTAGAGAAACTTGACACCCTTCAGCAACAGCTAAAGTCTTCTCGAAGAAAGTCAGAAATAGTGCCTATAGATAACCCGATCAACTTACTAACCGCTTCCGATAAAGATATTGAAGTTGCCTTAAAACAAGTCAATACGCAAAGCAATCACATTAGCGCTGCAATTAAAGCAATTCGATATTGGAAAGAATCTGAACAAAAGCTAACCTGGAATAATTTAGAAGTTTCTGTCAAAGCAAAGACTCAATCCGCAGACAAAATTGAGGCTTTTGCAAGGGGAACTTACGATCGACTGCAAGCAGTGGCGTTTATTCCTGAACCGGCGAACGAAGAGTAGGTCTCATTTCTAGGAACGACATCTCTAGTAAGCACTGGCACGATCGCCCCTTTCTCTCCTTGCCTCACCGGATCGCGTCTAAGTACGGGTGCAACGGAATGGAGTGGGGGCGATCGTACCTTCTTCCTACAAGAGAAGCGAAGCAGAGTTTTGTACCCTTCAAGCATCCCCTACTGATCTTAAAAGCTGTACTTTAATCCCTAACGCTTCAGCACCCTCTGATAGCGCCTTGTCCGCTGTTATCAGAAGCATCCCGGTCGCAGCAGCAATTGCCAAGTGCAATGCATCAAGAGTACGCAGTGGAGTTTCAAACTGGCTTAGCCAATCTCGTGCTGTGGTGTAGTAAGCAGGCTCTAGCATGATCCGTTGATAAAAACCGTCCTCTAGATCAGTCTGAAACCGTTCTACAACTAACAGCGCTTCTTCTCGTTCGATCTCTCCCATCCGCACCCGACGTGATAGTGCTGAAAACAATTCCACTTCAACCAACTGGCTGATTGCCAGCTCTGCCTCATTTCTAAACAGGCGCTCTACCGCATCACTGAGTGCCTCTGCCCAGTAGAACGGGGCAAGAACACTAGTATCCAGGTAAATCAATCGCGTTCTCCTTGTCGATCGTCCATTACTGTAGTGCTCAAGGCTTTTCCTGTAACGTGCAAGGATTGTCGAAACTGTTTCGTGCGGGCTAGCCATTGCTCCCGACTGGGTGGTGGTACAAGCCGCGCAACTTCTCTTTCATGCTCGACTAAAATTACTTCTTCTCCTTTAGCAACCTGCTCCAGTAACCCTTGTAGATTAGCAGCGGCAGCTTCAACGCTTACTCTTAACATAGCCTCCACTCATCAGTAATCCTTTAAGATTATCCTGCTTTTAATCAACTGAATCTTGCAGCTTTAGCAGAATTAGGACGATCGCCCCTCTCTCTCCTTGCTTCACCTAACCGCGTCTGAGTACGGGTGCAACGGAATAGAATGGGGCGATCGTTTTTCTTACTCAAGCTCTCACTTGTAAGCTAAAACCAGCGAGTGAGTAGGGTCGCGCTATTGGACAGCACTTGCCACAGCCCAATCAAGGCGAGGACTTTTGTGATGAAGGGTATCCATGCAGTGCTTGCCGTGCGTGGAGCGATCGTGGGGTGGCGTTTCATGGGTGATGCTCCGGGCTACCATTTCTTGTAGGGTAAGAACTTGCCGTTCATCGTCACGACCACCCGATCGCCCTTGGGATCAACCTCCTTTTCAATGTCCAGGGTGAAGTCGATCGCGCTCATGATGCCATCACCAAACTTTTCGTGAATGACTTCTTTCATCGGCATCCCATACACCTGCATGATTTCATAAAAGCGATAGACCAGCGGATCGGTGGGAACGATCGGACCCAGCCCTTTCACAGATGACGCGGTTAATTCGGGCACCAGATCGACGTTCAGCCCCAATGCCTGAAGTAGTTTACTGGCTTCGTCTTCAGAGGCACTTGCCTGCCGATAGATCACAGCCGCGATCCAGACCTCATCCCGACCGATCGCCTGTTCTAAATCGGTAAAGGTCACTCCTTTGGCTTTTTTGGCTGCCAAAAGTTTCGCGGTGATGGTGGAAATTTCAGTATTTGACATGGGTTGCTCCTTAAATGGGTTCAATGGCTTGAGGAAAACGTAGAACGTGGCTGGCGGTTAAAACTGCAACTAGCTAAACAACGTCCGCGATGCAGATTACCGCAAGTTAATGGTCTCTCAGCTTGTGTTAAGTAGTCCGACAGAATTATTTTCACACCAGCTTCGGATAAATTCAGCTTTTCAGCCACTCTGCTGTGTAATTGATTTCGTCTAACTACTGGTAGTGCCTTTTCGTAAAGGGTAGAGAAAATTAGCGTTACCAGATTGAGGTGCCGATCGTGCCTTTTCCCACTGCTTCCAGCCGCATGGTGCGTGTTTCAGGACAGTTCTATAATCACCTGGAGCAGTACGAATATCTGGGACGGGCAATCGCTGAATGCTTGCTTCAGGAAGAATCAAGTTAAGGTGATTTAGTTTCTCAAACAATGGGAAGGGGCGATCGTACTCCTTTGCAAACCGTCACCACCCTACCCTTCACCATTCATCGCGTAAGCTTCGCTGAGCCACTACTGGATCGCCTTGCCAACTGAGTGTACCAGCCAAATCTGAAAAGTCGTAAGTTGCAGCAGAACCTTGTTCTAAGCGGATGGGATGAATGGTGATTTCAACTTCAACATCGCCTGATGCAAACGAGGTGGGGACATCCAGACGAAGATGCCCATCCGTATCAATTTTTCCAGTTAAGGTGATAATTTGCATGGTAAGCGTGGTCAAAACAACCATTTCTCATTGAGTCAATTATACGCTTGGGTTTCTCATCCCTGCTGTTGAGTGGTTGGCAATGGGCATACTTTAGCAATGCCAGCGTCGAGCAGGATGTAAAACCGATGAAACTCAAGCTTTTGCTGATGACTGCTCTATTGCTTGCTTGCATTACAGGTTGTACGACTGACTGTAAAACAGACCACGAGTATAATTATGAGCACCTTCAGCGCTTGCTCACCACCAAAGAATGTCCAGGCTGTGATCTTTGGAAGGCAGACCTTTCTAAGGCAAATTTAGCTAACGCCAACCTACGGCAAGCCGATTTATCTGGTGCTCGGTTAGACGCTGCTGATCTAAGCGGTGCGGATCTCACTGGTGCAAAGTTTGCGTTTTATCGGAGTGGTAATAGTATCTACAGCGCTTGCTCTGGTCTCAACGTTAGAGCTTCTTTGGTTAGAGCAAAATTGAGCGGCGCAAAGTTAGAAGGGGCAGAGCTAGCAAACGTCGATATGAGTCGTGCCGTCCTCGATCATGCAGTCTTGAAAAGAGCAAATATGTCTCTTGTGAAATTGGACTATGCCCAGCTGAACTCAGCTGATCTAAGGGGTGCAAACCTAACGTTTGCCACCTTCATTGGGGCGAATTTGCAAGGGGCTGACCTTAGCGGCTCAAGTTCAAGTTTGGCGAACTTTGATCAAGCAAATTTGAGCGGCGCAAATTTGAGCGACA
>JBGTJW010000337.1:0-24244 GCA_041744955.1 Stenomitos sp.
GAGGATGCTTTAAAAGTCCAGATGCTTGTAGCCTTGGCGACTAAATACTCCTACTCCTTCAGAGAAGGCTGCGCCAACGGAGACGCAGGTGCCAAAACCCTTGACTTTCCGTAGTCCACGTCGGCGGACTTGGGCTATGTAGTCGCGGTTTTAACCGCCAGACACATCTCAAACAACCTCTTAGATCCCTAACGCCTCAAAGCTACGGACGTTTCCTTAGGGGGTTGTTCTTGGTGCAGGAGTGCCAGTCATGCCACTACCAGACGGTTGTCCAGATGCAGGCGGGAATTGGTACTGTCCTGGATCAAACGTTTGATTCGGATTTGGTGTACCAAAAATGCTGAACGGATCAGGTGTCGGCGCAACAGTATTGGGATTAACTGTTGGATTGGGATTAACTGTTGGAGCAGGCGTTGAGCCAGGAGGTTGATTGGCTTCAGCCGGCTGGGTTGCCAGTGCGACCCGATCGCCCCCGACTTGCCGCATTACATCTAAAATTTGCACTACATCGTTGTAAAACGCTGTCTGTGAAGCATTGAGTACCAATAGTCCAGCCGGGTTTTTCTGACGATAATCCTGTAGCTGCTGGTAAAGCTGCGTGCGATCGATCAATTGCTTATCAATAAACGTTTGCCCTGCCGCATTTACCGTTACCACTAACATCTGCCGCATCTGTGTCGTGCCAGTGGTAGCGGTTGGTAGATCGATGTTGATGCCTTGCTGACGAGTGAGCTGGAGCGCCGCCAAAATAAAGAACGTCAGAATGCAGAAGATGACATCAATCAACGGAATAATTTGAATCTGGACTTCCTCTGCTGGCGTGTCAAGGTTAATTTTCATGTCTAGTCCTAAGAGAAATCACATTCCCAACCCATGTGCAAACACGCCGATCTACGGCTGCTTACTTCTCTGATCAAGCCAGTACTGGCGGTAAAGCAGTTCCAAATCATTCCCCGCTTTGCGAAAGATCTTCACCTGGTTAAACAAGAGACCTTGAAACAGACGGTAAAAGATCAGACTCAAAATCGCGACGATTAGTCCGGCGGCTGTACTAATGAGAGCTTCGCCAATCCCAGATGTCACACCTGCTGTTGAAGCAGTGCCGATATCACCAATACGGATTGACCCTAACGAAATAATCAACCCAATCACCGTACCCAGCAGCCCTAGCAAGGGAGACAGCGCAATTACTGCTTCCAGCACCTTATCGCCCCGACGCATCGACGATAGTTCCTCATCTGCGGTCGTCTCTAATGCCAGCCGAAACATCTCTGGATCGGCATTTTCAAGCTGTAGTGGATTGTAGAGAAACCGCCCGATCGGTTGCTCATGCGCCTGTTTTGCAATCTCCTTAGCGGCACTCCAGTCCCGCCGCGCTGCATCCATTACACGATTGACAATTTCACGCTCCTTAAGCAGCACACTCGTCCAGAACCAGACCCGCTCAATAATGACACTCAGCGCCAAAATCGAGAGAAAAAGTAACGGCAGGATCGTCACACCGCCCTTTTGAAAAATTTCCGCAACACTCACAGCTTGTTCTACCCTCCAATAGGTTCTCTACCTCAGCCTTTCGCTTTACCTTGTGAGTAAAGCACCTTGTTAGCAAATCTGAGGCTACTCAATTCTAAGGATTTAGTACCTCATTCAAGCAGACTGATAAAACTTCAGTCAAAACTAGACAAAATGTTGCGGGTGCAATGCTGGTCTATGAGGGGAGAGATTAACCGATAAGCGGCTGCTACTAAGCAAGTATTGGCAAGCAAGTTAGACACAGCCGCTTCATAGCAGTTCTTACTTGCCTGGCTTACGCCCAGAGCCACACACTTTTGCTTAAGCTACACCATGCTCTACCACTATCCAACGGTAGATTCTGGACATCTACCACTGCCGTTAGCGTTACACCGTACCGAGGCTCTCCATGGCATGGGGAGGTTATCCACACCGGAACTCTTTCGAGCGATCTGCCAAGATTTAAATGTAATTAGAGGAGACACGTTGATGAAGGACTCGATCACAGGTTGGTATCGCGACGTTATTCGTAACCCTAAGTATCGCTGGTGGATCATCGCCGGCTCGTTGCTTTACCTCATTAGCCCGATTGATATTTCGCCAGATTTTATTCCGATCGTAGGCTGGATCGATGACGGCTTGATTGCGACCCTCTTGGTTGCAGAGCTGTCAACTTGGGCGCTTGAGCGGCTAAAAGTAAAAGGGCGTAAAGCGGAAGAAGCCGTGCAAACAGCAGACGCGGCTGTACCAGGGTATCCATCAGAGACAAAAACGGTTGATGTTAATGCTGTATCGGCTGAGTAGAATAGATGCTTTTCGGCTGAGTTTGACCATGTTTTTACAAAAACTTAAAAAGCAGAGGTGCAACGGTTCTTGCTGCCTCTGCTTTTTTGTTGCGGCACCCTCCTAGCTCGCTTTTGGGCTTAGGGTTAATTAAATCGCTTTCTAGTTGGGGGAACCCATAAACAAACCGGGTGTGTGAGTCAGCGTTTAGCTGTTAAGTGTTACTGAGCGTTCGCTACAGGTTCTTTTGCTAAAAACTTCTCTAACTCTGTTAACGCTTCGGCATCAACTTTAGTCTGCATGGGGCAGAACTTTGGACCGCACATGGAGCAGAACTCGGCAGTTTTGTAAATGTCTGCTGGCAGCGTTTCGTCGTGGTACTCCTTAGCACGCTCGGGATCGAGCGATAACTCAAACTGGCGATTCCAGTCAAAGTTATAGCGGGCTTTAGACAGTTCATCATCGCGATCGCGTGCCCCTGGTCGATGCCGTGCAATGTCGGCAGCATGAGCCGCAATCTTGTAGGCAATCAAGCCATTCCGCACATCTTCAGCATTGGGCAAACCAAGGTGCTCTTTGGGGGTGACATAGCACAGCATGGCTGTACCGTACCAGCCTGCCATCGCTGCACCGATCGCCGATGTGATGTGGTCATAACCGGGCGCAATGTCTGTCACCAGCGGACCCAGAACATAGAAGGGGGCTTCCGAGCATTCCTCCATTTGTTTCCGCACGTTGAATTCAATTTGATCCATCGGTACGTGCCCAGGACCCTCCACCATCACCTGTACGTCATGCTCCCAGGCTTTGCGAGTCAGTTGTCCTAGCGTTTTGAGTTCGGCTAACTGCGCGGCATCCGAAGCATCATGGGCGCAACCAGGTCGCAGCGAATCACCCAAGCTAAACGAAACATCATAGCGCTTGAAGATCTCAATAATGTCCTGAAAGTGCGTGTAGAGCGGGTTTTGCTGATGATGATGCAACATCCATCGTGCGATAATGCCACCACCACGCGACACAATGCCCGTCAGCCGATCGCGCACTAGCGGTAAATGCTCGATCAAGATCCCTGCATGGATCGTCATGTAATCGACACCCTGCTGGGCGTGCTTCTCAATAATGTGCAAAAAGTCGTCAGGGGTAAGTTTTTCGATCGTCCCATGCACACTTTCTAGAGCCTGGTAGATTGGCACAGTGCCGATCGGAATCGTTGATGCCTCAATAATTGCAGTACGGATCTTGTCTAGATCCCCCCCGCCTGTCGATAAATCCATCAACGTATCAGCGCCATACTTCACTGCTAAATGCAGTTTATCGACCTCTTCCTGTAAGTTGGAGGAGTTGGGTGACGCACCAATGTTTGCGTTGACCTTGCACTTAGAGGCAATGCCGATCGCCATCGGCTCTAGATTGGGATGGTTAATGTTAGCAGGGATAATCATGCGACCCCGTGCCACTTCTGCTTGAATAAGGGCTACTGGAAGCTTTTCCCGCTGCGCCACATACTGCATTTCTTCCGTCACCAGCCCTTGACGAGCGTAGTGCATTTGGGACACATTGCTTTGCCCGCGTCGTTTAGCGATCCACTCTGTCCGCATATTCGATTCCTCAGATAAACAGCTTCCCTCCGCTGGTATTACCCAGTCTCAGGTTCTAAGGGACTATCTCAGCCTGCATTCACAGGCACCCCTAGCTTGGCTGCAATTCTATCACTCTGAACGAATAAGGGTTGGCTTGTAGCGAAAAAGCCAGTGATTTTTTGCTGTGATTTAGGCTTTGGTCGTAACCCGCCCTTTCAGAAGCAGGCAGTTGCTAGTGACCTTGACATTTACTGGGGTATCCCTTCTGCCTACGCTTTCAATGCTCGGTTGTGAATAAAACCCAAACTTTTGTTGCAGCAGCAGCCAGAAGAACGGTAGGTCTTCAATCAAGTAGCGCTTCCAGAGGCGCTGAGGGTCGCAATAAATTCTAAACAACCACTCTATGCCCATTTGGCTCATCCACTTGGGGGCACGCTTGGTGACACCTGCTTCAAAGTCGATCGTGGCACCTACTGCCAGAAAGATCTTGACATGGTGAAGTTTGTGCTTGTACTTATAAATCCATTTCTCTTGCTTTGGCGCACCTACGCCTACTGCAAGCACGGTTGCTCCAGACTGGTTAATCATTTCAACGATTTCCAGACATTCCTGTTCGTCCTTCTCGAACCCAAAGGAAGGAGAATGTATGCCAATCACAATGTCTCGCTTGGTTTTGCGGTTAATTTTACTGCCAGCTTTTTCGGCAACTCCTTCAGCGCCGCCGAGCAAGAAGACAGTAATGGCATCGTTGTCTTTATGGAAGTCACAGAACCTGGGAAAAAAGTCAGATCCAGATACTTTCTCCTTAAACGGAGTGCCCAAAAAGCGCGAAGCGTACATCAAAACCTGGCTATCGCAAACCTTGTAGTCAGCGAGTGCGTAGATTTTAAGAAAGTCTGAGTCTTTCTGTAGCTTCATTAAATGGTCAACGTTAGGGGTGAGAACCACACCGCTATGAAGTTGCTCCAGAAGCTCAAGCATCGATAAGTTGTCGATCGCAAGGTTAAGAATATTAACTTTGCTGCGCTCACTGGCTAGCTGTAGGCAGTTGCTTTCATTAAGCTTTGTTTGCCTGACCACGGTGCTTTCCGGCAGTTGCGTGTTAATTGCCCAGGATTCTATAAGGGTTTGTCCAAGACGCTGCCATCCAGGCGTTCTAGATTTCTGACGTTGCTTCTGTAACGCTCGATCAAGTTGACCTCGATTCGTCAAGCGCTTTTTCAGAAGAATAGATCCTAAAGATTTTTCAGTCATTTTCTTCAGCCGTAATTGATGGAGTCGTCAACTTTTTAAAAACAGGTCGTCTACTTAACGCTCTCAACACTCAACTAGATTCCTGGCTGAAAGGCGATCGTTTGTCGTGGCTGCTTGGCAAAGCAAGCTAACAGGGGTGAGCGGTTTAGCAATCAGCGATCGAGAAACGTAGGCTGCTGGATAGAATCTTTGAGCATCGTCATCAGCAGTTTTGCTTGTGTAAAATACGACCTTTCGTGAAATACACCAAAGCACTGTAAGACGATTTGATTTGAGAATAGGTGTGTTGATACAGCGAAAAGCGTTTCAAATTTAGTCTGTAACACACTCAATATAGGATGAGTCAAACAAGCCGTGCTGCTACACCTGCGCTGCTTTACAGAAACATTACTTGACCCAGCATAATGTTAAGCTCTCTCTTCGCTTCCTTGTAGTGTTGACTAATACAAGCGCTGGGGAAGCGTTGGTATGACTGGGCTGTCTGGACTCAATCAGAAGATCTGGGTGAACGATAAACTAGATAATGATTAAAGCCAACCTTTTTATCTTTACAAGAAATTTTTAATTCTTGAGGGCTTAAGCTGATTACAGCCGCATTCAGTAGGGAGAAAAGTTGAAAATCTATCTTTTGGCATAGGTTGTGTCTTGTCTTTAACTACAAATTACGTAAGGATTCTTACAGCCTGCTTTTGTTATTGCCTTAGTCCCTGCTGCTGTTCTATTACGCTGATCTACTTTTATGTCAACCGCTACAATTACGGTCACGGTCAAACTGTTTGCGGCGTATCAGGAAGCCTGCGGTGTTGCAGAAATGCAGTTGGAAGTTGAGCGAGGCGTAGCCGTGATGGTGGTGCGCGATCGCCTCATTGCTCAATATCCACAACTTGCCCAATGGCGTGACTTAACCCGTTTTGGAGTCAATCTCCAGTTTGTTGAGCCAGACACACTGATGCAGGATGGCGATGAAGTGGTGTTGATTCCCCCAGTCAGTGGCGGAGTAGGGTGAGGGATGAGGGCTAAAGGCTAAATTTTTGAGTACATTCTATAGCAGTTGAAGAGGGAGTTAGGACAGCTTAGGGTTCCCAGTTCTGGTTCTGGTAAGGGTTCTACTTAATCCTTGAGCCTTAATCCTTTAGCCTTTTGCTATAACTACTGGCTTTCTCAATGCCCTTAATCAACGCTTTCTGCCTTCTATCTCTTAACCGTTACGATCGAGGGCTAACTGCAATAGAAGATCGACCAATTCTGGGAACGTGATGCCGCTGGCTCCCCAGAGGCGAGGATACATACTGGTGACTGTAAACCCTGGCATCGTGTTGATTTCGTTGATGAAGATCTCTCCAGTAGCTTCGACGTAAAAGAAGTCTACCCGTGCCAGACCAGCAGCATCAATGGCAGTAAAGGCTTGAATTGCCATGGTCTGAATTTGTGCTGTGACCGCTTCTGGCAAGGCAGCCGGAATGATGAGGTCGGCTTTACCCTCGGTGTATTTGGTTTCGTAATCGTAAAAATCGCTCTGGTACGTAATTTCGCCCACGATCGAGGCTTGCGGTTGATCATTGCCCAGTACCGCACACTCGACCTCTCGTGCGACTACGCCTGCTTCGACAATCAGGCGGCGATCGTAGCTGGCAGCACTATCTAGGGCCGCTTCGAGTTCGGTGCGAGTCCGGACTTTGGAAATGCCAACTGAAGAACCGAGATTAGCGGGTTTGACAAAGCAAGGATAGGCAAGCTGGGCTTCAATGTCGTCGCACAGTTTGGGGTAGATGCAGGGATTTGACCAGACCTGAGAGCGACGGACTGCCATGTAGTTCACTTGAGGCAAGCCAGCTTGAGCAAACAGCGTCTTCATGGCGAGCTTGTCCATGCCGATCGCTGATCCCAAAATGCCAGAGCCAACGAAGGGTGTCTGCATCAGCGTCAACAATCCCTGCACGGTGCCATCTTCGCCATTAGGACCGTGTAGCACGGGAAACCAAATGTCTACAGCACCAGCAGTTAGAGGCAAGTGCCAGCGATCGACAGGAGCGGTAGATGTGGCTTCGGATGGCAGCGGTTGACCAACGGTCAGTACCTGTTGCGCGATCGTGCTGTCGCACCACTGCCCGTTTTTCTGAATGTAAAAGGGTAGGAGCGTATAGGCGGCTGCATTGCTACCAGCGCTCAGAGCCTGGGCGATCGCTCGTGCGGAGGCGATCGAGACCTCGTGTTCTCCAGAGCAGCCGCCAAACAGTAGCCCGATCGTGCGCTTTGTCATGTCACCCTTTCACTCCTCTACACCTTCACCTTCGCCTTTACTAGATCTCATACGAAAGATCTGGCAGTTGCATTGCTCTTGCTAACTCAGCGGCAACTTCTGGTCGGGAAAACTCTGGCGGCGGCAGTTCACCCCGACGCAGTAGCTCTCGCACTTTCGTACCAGATAAGTGAACACGCTCTTCGCGGGTACTGGGGCTGGTTTTTGTGGTTGCCATTGAGTTAGTTCGCAGGCAGTAAAAAGCGTGCTCAAATTTCATCGGCGCAATCCCCAGTTCTCCTGGTTCAAATTCGTCGAAGATGTGTTGTGCGTCGTAGGTGCCGTAGTAGTCGCCCACCCCGGCATGATCGCGTCCCACAATGAAATGAGTGCAGCCGTAGTTTTTGCGGACGAGGGCGTGAAAGATAGCTTCACGCGGTCCGGCATAGCGCATTGCAGCGGGGTTAATTGCCAGGATGACGCGCTCTCTAGGAAAGTAGTGCTCCAGCATAATTTCGTAGCAACGCATCCGCACGTCAGCCGGAATGTCATCCTCTTTTGTTGCGCCGACGAGGGGATGGAGAAAGAGACCATCAACGGTTTCGAGCGCGCACTTGATGATGTATTCGTGGGCGCGATGGATGGGGTTGCGCGTTTGGAAGCCCACGATCGTTTTCCAGCCTTTACCGTGAAAGAGCGATCGTGACTCCAGAGGATCAATTTGATAAGTGGGAAACAACGTGTGAGGGTTGCGCTCTAGCAGCCAAATCTCGCCCGCCAGGTTGACAGTGCCCTGCTTGTATACAACTGAAACACCCGGATGCTTCTCTTCATTCGTGCGGTAAACGAGCAATGCCTCGTGACGCTTGTCGTAGCGGTATTTTTGGGTCAGATGCAAAACGCCGACAAAGCCATCGTAGGGATTGTCCAGGCGGATCAAGCTGCCTTCTTTCAGCGGTGCGGCTACGTCTTCTGATACGGGTAGAGTGATGGGGATCGACCAGGGCAAGCCGTTTGCCAGGTGCATCTCATTGACAACCCCGTTGTAATCGGCTTCATGCATAAAGCCTGTGAGGGGACTAAAGCCACCGATCGCAATCATCTCCAGATCGGAAACCGCTCGCGCCTCTAGTTTCACTCTGGGCAAAAAGTCAGCTTTGTCGAGAAACTCTGCCCGCTGTTGGGGATTGGCGATGCGATTAATCAGTTGCCCACCGTGGGGAGCAATACTGTCTGGATGCTGGCTCATGGGAATGGGAATTAGTAAATGTAGCGTTTTGCTTCTGTTGATCCATCCTACTAGGAGTCTGTCACCTTTGCTTTGATGGGTTCATCCACGATCACGCCAATGCCGTTCTATGGCGAGAGGAATTGATTGCAGTCCAGTTCAACACCACATTCAGCAATGATTCGCTTGACTTCTTCAAAGGTTGGCTGAATCTCTCCATTTCTAGCTCTTTCACCTTCTCGATACTCAGTTCTAACTGGGACACCTGCTAACTTTAGTAAAGAGTCAAAGGCTGCTATACGAACAAACTCGTCAGGATCAGAGTTTAATGCCGTTAGCAAAGCTGAGTCTAGCCCCTTAGAATGCAGTCCCATAACTGAGGCAGCACATCCACGCACAAAGTCATCAGAGTCATTCAGAAGCAAAAACCGAATTTTGTTGCAAACTTCTTTTTCTTCTTTAAGCTGATAATGAAATCCTAAGTTGTCCAATCCTGCATAACGCCACCTTGAGTCTGGATCAGATAAACAGGATAGAAAAAAGTCTTTGGCGGAAAGATCCTTAGCTTCGGCAAGCCTATGTAATTGCCTTTTAAGCTCTCTTAACTGATGATTATCAAAGCTGTTAGGGTCTTGCCTTGCTGATTGTGCCTGAGCAAGAAGCTTTTGGATTTGAGACTTATCCATCTTTAGTTTCCTACTGCTGGATGAGTACGAGTGCTATAGGCTAAATCAAGCTCATCCAGCAGTTTGAGCATCTGCAATAGCGATCGCCAACGCTTTGAGCTTCGATCGCTATTTGTTTCACGCTCAGCCCCTACTCCTTACTGCTGACGCGCCATTTCCATGAGCGTACGCTGAGAGCTTTGTTCAATAATGCCGACAGCAGGGCGACGCTGAATGTAGTGCCCATCGGCTTGTAAATCCCAGGCTTGTCGGTTATCGGCAAGGAGGATACCGAGGATTTCTTGCAGGTCTTTGGCGATCGCTGGATCATCGATCGGCACTACGGCTTCGACCCGGCGATCGAGGTTGCGCGTCATCCAATCAGCACTGCCGATGAAGACTTCTTCGTTGCCCTGATTGTGGAAGTAGAAAATGCGGGAGTGTTCCAAAAAGCGACCGACGATGCTGACAACGCGGATATTTTCGCTGATGCCTGGTAGCTGTGGGCGCAAGCAGCACATTCCACGCACAATCAGGTCAACCTTTACACCTGCCTGGGAGGCTTCGTACAGGGCAACAATCATCGTGGGATCAACCAGCGCATTCATTTTGGCAACAATGCGGGCATGGAGTCCGTTACGGGCGTGTTCGCTTTCGCGGTGAATGAGGGCAAGCATACGATCGCGCAGGCTAACTGGAGCAACTAGCAGCTTGCGGTAGGTCTGCTGCCGCGAGTAGCCCGTCAGATAGTTGAATAGCTCGGTCAGATCCGCTCCCAAATCATCACGACAACTTAATAGCCCAACATCGGTATAAAGGCGAGCCGTTTTGGGGTTGTAGTTGCCAGTACCAATGTGGACATAGCGACGGATGCGCCCCTCTTCGCGCCGGACGACTAGCATCACTTTGGTATGGGTCTTCAGCCCAACCAGTCCATAGACGACGTGAACACCGACGTTTTCAAGTTTACGTGCCCAGTTGATGTTATTTTCTTCGTCGAAGCGGGCTTTGAGTTCTACCAACACCGATACCTGTTTGCCATTTTCGGCAGCGGTAATAAGCGCATCGACGATCGGTGAATCGCCAGAGGTGCGATAGAGTGTGGTCTTAATCGCTAGCACATCTGGATCGTGGGCTGCCTGGGTGAGAAACCGCTGCACCGTATTGGAAAATGACTCATAGGGATGATGCAGCAGCAGATCTTGTTTGCGGATGATGGCAAAAAAGTCGTCTTCTATTTCTATTTCTAAGGAACCGCTGCCTGTTTCGATCGTGCGCCGTAAGCGAGGGGGGAGCGCCGATCGCCAGACAGGATCTTTCAACTCCGGTAACGGTAAGCCAGTGAGTGCAAACAGATCGCTCAGGCAGAGCAAGCCTTCGACTTCATACACATCGTTCTCGCCCAGATCCATCTCCTGGCGCAGCATCTCGCGTACCGTTTCAGGCATGGAGGCATGGACTTCTAGCCGAACGATCGAGCCACCAAAGCGACGCTTCCGTAGTTCTTGCTCGATCGCCAGCAGCAAATCATCCGCTTCATCCTCGGCGACTTCTAGATCACCATCGCGAGTGATCCGAAAGGGATAGTACTCTAGAATCGTCAGACCGGGAAACAGGCTCTCCAGATTATGAGCGATCACCTGTTCCAGCGGTACGGCTGTCCACACGGCAGGCACATCTTTTTGCTGTAGCCGCAGGTGCTCTGGCAGTGGCAAGAAACGCGGCAGAATTTTGGGGACTTTGACTCTGGCAAACAGTTCTTCACCATTGGCGGGATCTTTGATGACGACCGCTAGATTGAGACTCAGATTGGAAATGTAGGGAAACGGATGCCCTGGATCGATCGCCAACGGTGTAAGGACTGGAAAGATTTGCTCATCAAAATACGTTTGCAGGTAGCGACGTTGTTCCTGGTTCAGGTCAATATAGTCCAGCGGGTACACCCCTTTTGTTGCAAGCTGAGGGCGTAGGGCTTGCTCAAAGTGACGATGCTGCTGTGTCACCATCGGGCGCAAGCGTTGACTAATCAGCTCTAGCTGTTCTTGCGCAGTACATCCGTCTGCCGATCGCCGTGTGACTTTGGCTGCCACCTGCTCTTTCAGCGCTGCCACCCGTACCATAAAGTACTCATCTAGGTTAGAGCTAAAAATCGCCATGAATTTTAGCCGCTCTAACAAGGGCGTACGCGGGTCAAACGCTTCATGCAGCACGCGATTGTTAAACTCTAACCAGCTAATTTCGCGGTTGAAGTAATACTGAGGGTCAGTCAGGTTGATCTCAGTTGGAGTCTCTTTCACCGTTACAACTCTTTTGCTTCTGGTCATAATTTAACCAAACACCTGATCTTCTATGCCTGTCCACCAGTCGCCCAGGTTCATCAAATCCTGATGAATCTCTTCTACTGCCTGAATGTATTCCGTCTCAGAAAGGCTGTCTCGCCGTTCTTGCAGTTTTTTCAGTCGTAGTTGTACCAGCAGCCAGGGTTTAGTGATGCCGTCCGTCGCTTCAATGTAACGAGCAAGGCGGTCACTGGATAAGTCTTGGGGCAAGGGGCGATTCATGGGCAGTCGGTACGATCGGCGATAGAAACAACACGACACAAAACTTTCGCCTCTTTATCGTATTACTCATCTCTGAAGAAAGTGAAGCAACCTCTGAAATGATTGTGTTCCTTCGGATGGTGGGACGATCGCACGCTGACTGGGGTCGATCGCAGTCGTATTGTGAGCGATCGCGGTCGCCTGTTTGCCCGAACGTATCGCAGTCACCTTGCAGAGAGTTGCTGCGTAACCGTAACGATGCGATCGTTCCTCAGCCTGTCAATAAACTAAACCTTAACAAAACCTTCGTAGCCCATTAATCACGGCTTGCTACTGTTCTCTTCATTACCTGTACAAAACCCCATACAGTCATGAATTGGTATCAGTCCTCACAGCTACTATCGGCAGGGTTGAAACGGCGCGATGTTTTACGAGGCGCTGGTATTGTAACGGGTTTGGCGATCGCCAGTCAGTTGCCGCGTCGCTTGGTGGCTCAACCAGCGTTTTCAGGCTATCCCTTTTCACTGGGGGTTGCCTCTGGCAATCCACTGCCCAATGGCGTAGTTTTGTGGACTCGACTGGCTCCTAAGCCATTGAATGGAGGCGGAATGCCAGCATACAACGTGCCCGTGCGATGGCAAGTTGCGGCTGACGAAAATATGCGGCGCATTGTCAAGTCTGGTACTGAGTTGGCTGTGCCAGAATTCGCGCATTCAGTCCATGTAGACGTGCGTGGATTGCAACCGGGGCGGACGTACTGGTATCAATTTAAGGCGGGTAACGAAATCAGCCCGATCGGGCGCACCCGTACTGCACCTGCCCGTAATGCAAAGCTCGATCGCCTCCGCTTTGCCTTGGCTAACTGTCAGGACTGGCAAAACGGCTACTACACGGCTTACAAACACCTCGCCGAAGAAGACCTCGACCTGGTTGTACACGTAGGCGACTACATCTACGAGTATGGACCGGAGGCAGGTGGACCGCGTCAGCACAATGGTCCTGAGATTGTGAGCCTGGAAGACTACCGCAACCGCCACGCGCTGTACAAAACTGATGTCAACCTTCAGGCGGCTCATGCAGCGTTTCCCTGGGCGGTGACATGGGATGACCACGAAGTAGACAACAACTACGCTAATGGGATCTCAGAAGAACCTGGTCAAGATCCCGCCATGTTCTTGCGGCGGCGCGCTGCGGCATACCAGGCGTATTACGAGCATATGCCGCTACGTAAATCATCTCTGCCCTATGGTGCTGAGCTGCGGCTGTATCGACGCTTGACGTATGGCGATCTGGCTCAGTTCAATGTGTTGGATACACGCCAGTACCGATCGGATCAACCCTGTGGTGACGGTATTAAACCCCGTTGCGATGCCGCACTTGACCCCAATGCCACGCTAACAGGCAAGGCGCAAGAGCGCTGGTTGTTTCAAGGCTTGCGGCAATCGCCCGCCCGCTGGAATATCCTGGCGCAACAGGTCATGTTTTCGCAATTCGACTTTGATGCCCGTCCAGGTGAAAAGGCTTTTAATCTAGACCAATGGGACGGCTACGTAGCAGCCCGTAATCGCATCCTGACGGTTCTCGAACAGCAGAAGGTTTCCAACCCGATCGTGCTGGCGGGTGATATTCATTCCAGTTGGGTACACGACATCAAACGTGACTTCGACAAGCCAGAATCGAAAACGTTGGGCACTGAGTTTGTGGCAACCTCCATCACCTCAGACTTTCCCACCCAGTTCATCGCCCCAGTAACCGCAGCGCTTTCTAACAACCCGCATACCAAGTTCTTTAACGGTGCGTTGCGGGGCTATCTACGCTGCGATCTAAATCGCAAACAGTGGCGGAGTGATTATCGCGTCGTCTCGACGATCGCTGCACCCCAAGCAACGATTAGCACTCTCGCCTCGTTTGTGGTTGAAAACGGTAAACCGGGCGCTCAACGCGCTTAACTGTCATTAAAAAGCTGGTAGAGCAGGATAGGGGCTAAATGTTCCTGTCCTGCTTTGTTTTTGTTACCGCTTTTAATGTGAGCGATCGTATTGAGCGCGATCAGGTACTGGAGTCATTCACAACAGACCCTCACTCCACTCGTTGTAGGGGCGTTAGTTTGGGATCGACAATCTTTTGACCCATACCCGCAAACTTCACGGCAAGGCAAATCTTGTTGCCAGCACCAAAAATATGCGTGACCTGCCCGCTGCCGAAGGCTTTGTGAACCACCCGATCGCCCCCTGTCCAGTCATCTTCATGGGTATCGGGCAAAGAGGTCGTTTCAGAGGGACCACGGCTTGAGGCAGCGCTTGGTTTTGTCCAGCGGGTGGGAATGGCTGTGGCAACATTGCTCTGCATGAGTTCACGCGGTAATTCTGCCAAAAACAGCGACGGGCTGGCAGGTTCGCGGTTGCCATAGAGTCGGCGTTCTCGCGCATAGGAGACAAACAAACGCTCCTGAGCGCGGGTGATGCCAACGTAGCAAAGACGGCGTTCTTCTTCCAGGGAGGCAGGGTCTTCGAGCGATCGAAAATTAGGGAACAGCCCTTGCTCCAGCCCCACCAGAAAGACGACCGGAAACTCCAGCCCCTTCGACGAATGCAGCGTCATCAGTGAGACTTGCGTCACGTCTTCTTCTAAATTATCCAGGTCAGACGAGAGCGAAGCGCTAGACAGAAAGCCAATCAGGCTGGGATCATCCGTGTTTTGCTCTTCAAATTGCAGCACCGCGTTGTAAAGTTCACCCACGTTTTGCATCCGGTCTTCGGCTTCTTCGGTGCCCTGGATTTTTAAGTCCTGCATATAGCCAGAGTCTTCCATGATGCCCTGGACGATTTGGTTTGCAGGCACGGTGTCAAGCTGCGATCGCCATTTCTGAAGCATCTGCACAAAGCTCAACACACCTTTGGACGATCGTCCTGACAATGTTTTAACCGAGGTTTCGTCGCTAAGAATCTCCCACAGGGGCACATCTAGTTCCTGCGACGCTCGTACCAGCGAATCGATCGTTGCTTTGCCAATGCCGCGCCGGGGCGTATTGATCACTCGCAGTAAGCTGACTGTATCGGCAGGGTTGGCGATCGCCCTCAGATAGCCCAACACGTCCTTAATTTCCTTGCGGTCATAAAACCGCAGTCCACCCACAATCTTGTAAGGCACGTCATGCTTCACTAGCACTTCTTCAAGCGCACGGGATTGAGCATTCGTGCGGTAGAGGATCGCAAATTTGCCCCAATGCAGTTCGGGATGCTTGGACTCCATGACGCGGATCTGCTGCACAACAAACTCTGCCTCGGCATTTTCGTCGTCAGCGCGATAGCAGAAAATGGCTTCACCAGTGCCCCGTGTGGGCTTCAGCACTTTGTCAATGCGCTCGGTGTTGTTCTCAATCAGGTGATTGGCAAGTGCCAGAATATTTTCGGTCGATCGGTAGTTCTCCTCTAGCTTGACCATCGTGCGGGTGTCGTCATCTGGCAGTTGATCGCCAAAGTCCTTCTGAAAGCCCATCAGGATGGTGAAATCTGCCGCACGGAACGAGTAAATCGACTGATCCGCATCGCCCACAACGAAGACCGATCGATACTCCCACTGGTCAAAGGTTTGGGTGCTGTCACTATTGGTCACCAGCAGGCGAATCAAGTCGTACTGAGTCCGGTTGGTATCTTGATATTCGTCTACAAGAATGTGCCGGAAGCGGCTATGCCAGTAGGCACGTACCTGTTCATTTTGGCGAAACAGCTTGACGGGCATCAAAATCAGGTCATCAAAATCCAGCGCATTGTTCGCCACCAGCGCATCTTGATACATGCTGTAGACGTTAGCAATGACCCGTCCACGATAGTTTTGCTGTTCGCGCTCTAGATCTTGCGGTGACCAGCTCTGGTTTTTGGCATTACTAATGGCAAAGCGAACGGAGCGAGGATCAAACTTTTTGTCGTCCAAGTTCAGCTTGTTCGCCACAATGTCCTTCACCAGACTTTGCGCGTCCGATTCGTCAAAGATGGAGAAGTTGCGATCCCAACTGCGACCATTGTCGTCCTGAAATTTTTCAATGTCAAGCCGCAAAATCCGCGAACAGAGCGCATGAAAGGTGCCAATCCACAGATGTTTGGTGATATTTTTGTAGACTTTTGACTTCAGCTTGGTCTGCTCATAGGGCGGCAGCGAATCCAGCGGTTTACCAAATTGGCTGTGTGACTCGCGATCGGCAAAGAGCTTTTCAATCCGCTCCTTCATTTCCCTGGCAGCCTTGTTTGTAAAGGTGACCGCCAGAATGTTTTCAGGATCAACGCGATGAGTCAGTACTAAATTGGCAATGCGATACGTCAACGCTCGCGTTTTGCCAGAGCCAGCGCCTGCAACGACGAGTAAAGGACCGCAGTAATGTTCTACTGCTTGCCGCTGCGAAGGATTAAGATGAGCGAGAAATTCTGTCGTTTGTGTCATGAAGCGGTGTGGCGATCGGGCGATGCTTGGGACGAGCCAACAGCATCAAGACCAGCGTATCGCATCTTGAAGGATGAGAGCAGTTTTGGTAAGCAGATGCGCGATCAAGGCTAAGGTCTTTTCGCTTAAGCAACGTGTTGTTTGTAAAAGCAGGTTTTGAGACATCGTTTAGAGATCTTAGAATACAGAGTGTGTCCTTACTTCATCGGCGTGCCTCGACACATTGCCGTTTAGCTTGCTTTGAGGGATTTGCAGTTCCTTTCTTCAAGATCCGTTGGCAATTGCTGACAAAATTGTATGGAAGACTCCAGGTAGGAAAGTTATTATCAACAATAACGCTATCCACCGAGTTCCATTCGGCATTGCCTGAAGGCATCTTGTGACTTTGCTTACTCCTTTCTATTTGTTGGCTGCTTCTGATCTGCGTCCGCTTCTAGGAGATATTCGGCTTGATGTCGCAGCGCTTGTGCTGATGTTGCTGCTGTCTGCTTTTTTCTCTGGCTCAGAAACGACCATCACGGCTTTAGACAATCTCAAGCTGAAGGCGTTAATCAAGGAACAGGGCGATCCCAGCCGCATTTTTACGCTGGTGCTCAGTAATCGGCGGCGGTTTATCACAACGCTGCTGGTGGGTAATACCCTGGTCAACAACTTTTCTGCCATTTTGACCAGCAATCTGTTTAGCCTGTGGTTGGGCAATCAGACGATCGGGCTTGCCACCTTTGCCATTACGTTTCTCACGTTAACGTTCGGCGAAATTGTACCAAAATCGCTGGCAATCAATAACGTCATGCCAATTTTTACGCTGGTCGTGCAGCCCATTTACTGGCTTTCCCGATTGCTGTCGTTGCTGGGTGTGATTCAACTCTTTGAGAAGGTGACTCAGCTTGCCATCCGCACCTTTCAAGGAGAAGTGGTGCAGCAGGGCGAATCGCTACAAGATTTGGAGCTGATGATCGAAATTTTGGGCGGCAAGGGGCAGCTTGACCTGGATCAGCATCAGATGCTGAATAAGGCGCTGATGCTCGATCGCCTGAGTGTGAAAGAAGTCGTCAAACCACGCATTGCGATGCGAACCATTTCGCGAGAGGCGACGCTACAAGATTTAGTTGCACTGTGCCTGGAAACGGGCTATTCGCGCATTCCGGTGCAGGAAGAGTCAAAAGATGAGATTGTCGGTATTGTGAATCTCAAGCGCGCCTTGCAGCAGTTGAATCAGCTTCGTCATGATGAACAAAGCAATGACTCTGTCACGTTGGCAATGGATCCGCCCTTTTATGTCCCTGACACAAAGCGCGTAGCGGATATGCTGAAAGAAATGCTGCAACAGCGCCTGCACATGGCGATCGTGGTGGATGAGTATGGCGGCACCGTCGGCTTGGTCACGCTAGAAGACATCCTTGAAGAATTGGTGGGCGAGATTTACGATGAGAGCGATTTTCCTCATCGTGGCAGTCCTGCCCGTCATGCCACAGCGCTCAACCGAGAGCCTACAAGCCGTGTCTTACGGTAGACGCACGCTTCAGCCGTAGCGAGTAACTGTCCTACGGGTTCTCTATTAGGACTTATGCCTAAAGTATTTAGATCCCCGACTTCTAGTTAAAGCTTAGCTATAGAAGCCTATCCCATTGTAGAAGTCGGGGATCTTTACGTAAGTCCTATCAATCAAGAATTTCATGTCCGTCAGAAGACATTGAGCGAGCGCTTCAATTACTACTCTCAACGAATGCTCTGGCGACGGACAGCGTTTTGGCGATCGTGTTCAATCCAGGCAGCATCCGACCAGTGAGGAGTGTTTTGCAGCCGAGCGATCGCCCAGGCGTTGTATTCGGGGTTCAGGTCACAGCCCAGCCATTTTCTACCCGCTTGCTCGGCTACCACCAGCGTTGTACCAGAACCAGAAAACGGATCGACTACTGTATCACCACGATCGGACGCAGCAAACACAAGCTTGCGAAGGAGTGCCTCTGGCTTTTGGGTAGGATGCTTTGTCTTTTCCGCCATGCCATTGCAGGTAGTGGGAAGTTCGATCACATCCTTTGGCTTTGCGCCCAACGGGTGAGGCAACCAGCGATCGCGGGGTTTGCCATCACCGTACTGGCTGGTTGCTGCCTGCGGATGGGCGGGATACTTCAGCGTGTGGTTACCATAGGGAATCCGAATGCGATCGATATTAATTTTGGCGCTGGCACTCTTTCGCAGCAGCAGAATGCTCTCGTGGGCGCGTCCCCAATCGTGACCCAGATTCGCCTTATTTTTGTAATGCCACACTAACCAGCGGCAGGCTTGGAAGTATTGCAGAGAGGGTCGCTTCAGGTCTGCCAGGATCTCAGAAAAGCCCATGATGTAAAGACAACCAGACGGCTTGAGGATTCTCGCTGCTTGCTGAATCCACTGCATTGACCAGTCGATATAGTCATCTTGCGAGGCGAAGGTGTCCCAGTCTGCTTTCTTGATGTTGTAAGGCGGATCGGCAAAGACCAGATCAACAGATGCCTCGTCCAACGTCGCTAACCATTGCAGCGAATCGCCACAGAATAGAGTGCCGCTAAGAGTTTGATGGGCGATCGTAATGTCTTTAGCTAATATCATGAGCAGCCTCAATTGCTCCACAATTTCGTCAGTGGCACTCAGTCCAAACCAAATGTATGTTTCAAGGCTGTGTTCACTTCTGTGCTTAATAGGGAACCGATCGTACGAGAAATAGCTGAAAGTGTAATAGTTGCTAAATTATCAGTCATTACAACCGAATTAGTTAACAAACCTGATTGCTGCCCTTCTACGGAATCTAACAAAATCGTCACACTGCTGGGATGACTAGCTCGGAACATTTGGCTGGTGACCATAGCAACGATGACTTGAGATAAACCTGTTTTTAAGTTGTCAGCTTGCACAACGACAGCCGGTCTTGTTTTAGCAGTGGTCAAATTAGCATTTGGAAAAAGGACTAAAACAACATCACCCTGCTTTAAGGTTCTCTCTGGCTGCATCGTGGTGATCATAAATACTCATTTCTGGGCTGTTCCAATCGTCAGCAAAAGTCGTTAGGCTTTCTCTTAAAAGCTCAGCGTTTACTGTGTCAATGCCATGCGCCCCTAAATTAATCTGCTCACTGCCGAATGAGGATAAAGGCTGCAATGGTTGAAGTTGAGGCACTTCGATCGGAACGCCTAGCTTCTCTGCTAACTCTAAAAGATTATTGCCAAAGTCGGTCGCTCCAGCAACAATCCCAGCAATTGTTCCTGCGATTACCAACAGCCTAAGCAGCCGAATTTTAATCCTTTCAGGTTTTTGCTTGTCAGGATGACTAAGATCTTCTTGAAGATCATCAAGGGTCACTAAAGTTTCTTCACGCTGCCCTTCGGGAAATGACTGTGCAGTAGTACGAAGAGAGTCGATCAGTTTAGCAACGTCATCGAGATTCTGACCAACATTCTGAGAGAAGTTGGAAACAGTACCGCTACCACTTTGAACAAAACCGATATGATTGTTTCCTTGAAAGATCGTTTGGTGAGTCGTTCCTCTACCCGAAGCAAGGAGAAGCGCTGGATTTTCAAGCAGAGCTTTACCCTTGTCCTCTAAGCAACAAGCAAAGTTACTGCCTGTTCCAACGCACTTAATACAACCTTCGCTACAAAGGATTTTCAGGTAATACTGAACAGTTTCAACCGATAAATCAACTGTTCGGGCAATTTCAGTGCTACGTATTTTTCCGCTGTTGAGAACCTCAAGGATCTTAAGCGAATTGTCGTCATGAGACATTGCGAATCCCTCTCTCAACACGAAAAGCCTGTTAGTGATTCTATGCTATCGCTTACAAACAGATGGGTTGAAAACCAGCCACGATCGCACCGCTACAAACTGATAGACGAATCACCGACTACTTCCGCTTTAAGCTGACCAGTCGTTCTTGCAGAATGCCTTCTTGCTGCCGATCGTCAAGGTTACGGGCAAGTTCGATCGCCTGTTGATAACGCTGTTGCGCTTTAGGCACATCACCCATTTTTTCGTGAAGCTGCCCCAATGCTTGCAGTGAGATGAGTTCCTGTCGATCGTTCTCCACCATCTGAGCCACCTGAAGCCGCTGATTGAGCAACTCAAGCGACTGCTGATCGCCTCCAGTGGTGCTGAGGGCAGCAACCATGCCATCGATCGCACGAAACTGATTGGGGCGATCGCGGTTGATATCTGCTACCTTGACTGCCAGCCCGTAATACCGCATCGAGTCCCGATAATTGCCTGCTGACTGATACAGAGTACCAATGTTATTTAATGTGGTGGCTTCTCGTTTGGGGCTAATGGCGCGACGAGCCGCTGCTAAAGCGATCGTGTATTCCTCCATGGCGCGGCTAGTGTCACCCAGACTAAACGCCAACAATCCCAGGCTATCGTGCGATAAGGCAGCACCATCAGCGCTCCTAATGTTGGTCGCAATGACGCGCGCTTCGTTAAAGAGAGAGGCGGCTGATTGAATGCCGCCACGCTTTGCTAGTACTCTGCCCAGACTGTTTAAGGCGTAAATTTGCCCTTGAAAATCTTGTTCATCACGTGTGATCGCCAACTGTCGGCGTAGAGCATCTTCTGCCTCGTTCGGTCGTCCCAGACGGGAATACGCCAGTCCTAAATAGCCGTAGGCGAGGGCTTCACCAGGGCGATCGACAAGCGCTTGGTAGAGCTTCAGCGCCTGCTGCCAGGATTGCACCGCATCAGCTAACGAACCATCAAACTCTTGATCCTTACCCAGTTGCAGGAGTCGGTCGGCTTCATTCCTCGATGCGCCCTGAGTGCCATTATTAACCTGCACATTCAACTGCTGATTTAGCTCGGTGGCGCTGGCTGCAAGCGGTGATAGCAGCGCGATCGACATCCCAGCACCCACAAGGGCACCAAGGATGACTGGTTGACTCAGAATGCCCATGACCCAACGATTCATTTGCCTGCCTCGATAAGTTTTGCGCTGGCTTGAAGGTAGCCCTGGCGCTAGTAAGAAACGGGGATCGAGACACCTCGATCTGTCCGACCAGCCAGCCCTGGAGTGTCTTTATTCAACGCTCGTTTCTACTGAGGTCGCACCAAACCCCAGCCCACTTCTAGCATTCCCTTCTAGATAGATGGTGCGCACATCGTCTGGCAGCATTGTTTCGAGCAACCGATAGCCTTCCTGAATCTGCGATCGCACCTCTGTTGGAGACATTGCCTCACCCTCTGCCCGCAGATACGCCGAAATCCGCGTTTCGCTCCAGTTAAACGTCTGCGCCATGAGCACAATCAGCCGGAGGGTTGGCGGCATTTGATCCAGCACCCGCTCGATGTAGCACCACAAGGGCGGCGGCGCAGCTTCTAAATTGTATTGAATTGCTTCCACGGGCGGCAGTTCTGCCCGATTAATACAAATTGCCGTCACGTTAATCAGCCAGCTTTGTAGCGTCATGCCAGCATCATTTTCACCGCCACTGCGTAAATCAATGCCACCCAGTTCATGGAAAATATGTCGCCAGGTATTGGCAAAAAGATAGTCTGCCTGCACAGGCGATCGTGCCGAGTGCCGAATCAGCGTGTAAACCATCGGACTGTAGCGACAAAAGATCGCCGTAAAATATTGCCCAGAATCCGGGTGGCGCTGAAACAAGGTCAGCAAATCTTGATCGCTATAGTGCGTCAGACCCTTCACTACCGGATGGTTACATTCTGGGAAGGACGGAATTGCAGGAAATGTAGGAATGGACACAGCCCAAGTAACCAGCTAGTTGTGCAAATGAATGACCTCCAATATATAAGCGGTTTTGAGCAAATTGACACGGTTTTTTCACAAATCGGTAATGAATGTAGAGAAGAGGGCGTAGGAAACAGGGCAGGAAAACGTTGCCTTGCCTCCTCCGCTTCCCTTACCACCTCCGCTGCCTCTACCGTCTCCGCTTCCCCTCCCTCTTTTGCCGTCTGATTAGGGACTGTTAACCGCTGACTTGCGGCTCCCCTTTCCACCGCATTTCTTCTTGATACAATAGAGGGACGCTTACCCTCTGAATGTTTTTAGAGCAGGCTGCTGCTTCCACGTCTGCCCTCATCCACGCTTGCCTTGTTCTACTCATGACTATACCGATCAGTAGTATTCTGGCTTTTACTCAACCGCTGTCGCTAGCCGCGCTTCCGGGCTTGGATCCATTGTTTTCCACCCAGGGCATTATGGTGATGCTGTTGGGCGCATATGCAGTGGCAATGTGGATGTTTCTCACCAGTGCGCCAAAGGTTCACACCATTATGGTGACGGACGTGCAGTTAGCAAAAAATCTCTACGAAGGGATGCTAGAGCTGCCAGCGGCTGATATTCCCTTGCACTATTACTACAATTACGAGCAATCGTTAGGTGCAGCCGCGATCGACCCCCTCTATCTGTCTCCTGGCATTGGGCGATCGGGTCTTTCTTCTACCAGCACTCCTGAAGGTTTGTGGTATCAGTTGAAAAAGAATACCCAACTGCATATAGTTGCCGGAGCAAGTCTGGGTGAAAAGAATCGTCAGCGTCACGTCTGCTTCGATCGAGACTGTCTGGAACAGGTGCTTTTGCGGGTGCAAATGCGAAACGTGAAGCACAAAATTCGGCAAGAGAAACCCCTAAATTTCTTGGTGAAGGACTACGACGGCAATGTGATTGAAATGGCGGAAGTATCGACTTAAGTGCTCATGCAATACCGTCGGTTTGGACGCACAGAGTTAGCTATGCCCGTTTTTTCGTGTGGCGGCATGAGATACCAATACAAGTGGCAGGATGTCTCACCGAAGCAGATTCCGGCTGACAGTCAGGCCAACCTGGAGGCAACCATCCGGCGATCGCTCGACGTAGGCATCAACCACATTGAAACTGCGCGTGGCTACGGCACCTCAGAAATGCAGTTGGGGCAAATCTTACCGAAGCTGCCACGCGAGAAACTCATTGTCCAAACAAAGATTTCGCCTGTTGCTGATGCCAAAGCGTTTCGGCGTACGTTTGACCAGTCGCTATCGTACCTGAAGCTCGATCATGTTGACTTGCTGGGACTGCATGGCATCAACACACCTGAACTATTAGACTTTTGTATCCGTCCTGGTGGCTGCCTAGATGTTGTTCGTGCCTTGCAAAATCAGGGCAAAGTCCGTTTTGTCGGCTTCTCGACGCATGGACCCACTGAGGTAATCGAGCAGACGATCGCCACCAATCAGTTCGACTACGTAAACCTACATTGGTATTACATTAATCAAACCAACTGGTCTGCGATCGCAGCGGCGACTCGGCACGACATAGGCGTTTTTATCATCAGCCCCTCTGAAAAAGGTGGGATGCTCTTTAAGCCGCCGCAGCGTTTGGTTGATCTGTGTGCGCCGCTGAGTCCGATCGTCTTCAATGACCTGTTTTGCTTGAGCCATCCCCAGGTGCAGACGTTAAGCATTGGTGCTGCCAACCCTCAGGATTTTGATGAACATTTGAAGACGCTAGCCTACCTGGATCATGCGTCAGAGGTGCTGCCGTACATATTAGAGCGATTGGAGCAAGCCGCGATCGACCGTCTAGGTGCCGATTGGATGCGAACCTGGCACGTTGGTCTACCAACGCTAGCGGAAACGCCTGGGGGACTCAACATCCCAGTGATGCTGTGGTTAAGAAATTTGGCACTTGCCTACGACATGGTGGACTATGCCAGGATGCGCTACAACTTGCTGGGGCAGGGGGGACACTGGTTCCCGGGTGCGAATGGCGATCGGGTAACAGACCTCAATTTGCAGCCATGCCTCGCGCAGAGTCCCCATGCCGACAAAATTCCTCAGCTTCTAGCCGAAACCCATGCACTTCTGGGCGGTCAGAAAATACAGCGCTTATCCCGGCAGTAGGCGTACAACCGCAATATTGTAAAGTTGTTGCGATTGTACACGTTATGCACCATCGCACTAGATGAGATATGCACCGAAGGTAAATTTTTGGATGGCAACCAGCAAGGCAGAAAACGTATCAGCTATTCGTAAGACTTGAATGC
>JBGTJW010000338.1:0-7995 GCA_041744955.1 Stenomitos sp.
AACAGCCGCTGGCTTTCTGCCGCTTACAGTCCCCAAAGATCTTGATCGGCAGGGCGTGGAATTCCTTAGCGATCGCGGTGGTAAACCCATTTACATCGACCTGTTCACGCAAGAAGCCAAACGCGTGCTGATCACAGGCACCTCTGGTTCCGGTAAAAGCGTGTTGGGGTGGCGCTTTGCGCTGGATGCCCTGGGGCAGAACATCCCCGTTGTCGGGATGGACATCTCCTCTGGGGGTGATAGCACCTTCAAAACAGCGATTCGCTTGCTGGGGGATGAGGGTGCCTACTTCGACCTTACGCGCGGTTCGTCTAACTTGCTGGAACCGCCTGACCTGCGGAAATTTGACCAAGCGGAGCGGGAGCGGCGGCTGGAAAGTTGGAAGGAGTTGACCCTGCGTGCCCTGAGCGCGATTGCGATGGGCAAGGTTAACAATCCCCAACTGGGACAGCGTGTGGAAGCACTGCTCCGAATGGCGCTTGATGTCTTTCTGCGTGACCCAGACATGATCGAGCGCTATAACCGCGCCTTTGAGCACGGTTGGAAAGCCAATGAATGGCAGCAAATACCAACGCTGCGGGACTTTGTTCGCTACTGCACGCGTGAACGCTTGAATTTGCGCTCGTTTGAAGATCTTGATCGGGCGGCTCTCAACCAGATCATCACCCAAATTGAGGCTTTGTTTCGTTCTAAAGTGGGACGCGCACTCAGTGCCCCCAGTTCCTTCTCGCCAGAGCCTGCGATGAAGTTCTTTGCCCTCAGTGGACTCAACAACGATAGTGGACAGGATGCCTACCTGATGGCGATCAACGCCCATGCTGCCTGTATCCGTAATGCCCTCTCTTATCCCAAAAGCCTGTTCATTGGCGATGAACTATCGGTGTTGCTCAAGCGTCCTGGCTTTGCCCAGATGGTGGGAGAGACCTGTGCGACCGGGAGGAAAGATGGTATTTCCGTCTGCCTGATTAGTCAGGACCCGGACAGCCTGTATGAATGTGCGACGGGTCCGCAGATTCTACAAAATATGAGCTATCGCATCACTGGACGCATCACTGCTGCCGCCGCCAACTCGTTTCAGAAATACCTGCACTACGACCCTGCCGTCATCAGCCGCAATGCCAGTGATGCCTCCTTGCCCAAAGCCAGCGAACTTTACTCCTACTGGCTCGTGGAGAAAGACGGCCGGTTCTGGGTCTGTCGCTACTATCCCGGCGAGATGACGCTCGCCAGTGTTGCCAATAACCAGGAGGAGCAAGCAGCCCGTGCCCGTGTGATGGAGCAGTTCCCCGACACCTTGATTGGGAATCTTGAAGCCCTAGCTGCCTTTACCCAGCAGTACATTCCTGCCCTCAAAGAAGGCAAGGGACTGCATCACATTGGGCGTGCCTCAGCACTTGCTCAGACCGAATCGCCCAGTTCTGAATCAGCCAGCATCAATACCTCGCTGCAAACCATTGCTACCCGTTTGTAAGTTATCTGGAAGAAAGCCATGAAAAAATCCACATTACTCGCATTGATAGCTGTAACCAGCCTCATCTTCAGCGTTTCTTACACCCAAAAAGCTCAGGCACTGACCCAAGATCCCATTGCGGCTGGTGCGGCTGTCAAGCAACCACCACTGCCCAAGCAACCGTCCCTGCCCACTGCCACAGGGCAAGGCAACACCACGGTGTTCTCTGTCCCAAATCAAATCAATCAGGTGAGCAGTCAGCTTGGCAATCAGGTTAGCAGCGTCTTTGGCGGCATTCAGAGCTTTGTGACGAACTTACCCAGGACGTTTGAAAACGTTCTCAATGGAGCGTTGGGTGCCTTTGGTATTCCCGACCTCAGACAAACAACTGACCAGGCAGGCAGTACACCTACCAGTAGCAATGAGTCTGCCGCGCTATCCGAACGACTGGAAAATCAACAGGGTGGTCAGGGTTCCTATGCCATTCGCAACGACATCGCCGGGAAAGCGTCCCGTGACACCGCCTTGGGCATTGCTTACGCTGCCACGCTAAGTCAACCCGCCCAACAAGCCTTGGCGCAACGAGCACAGCAAACCGCGCAACAAACTCAGGAAAATACTCAGCTGGGGCAGGAGTCGCAAAGCCTGGATGTCACGCAGCAGATTCTGCAAAACCTGTCGCTTCAGACCGCACTACAGGGACAGGTCAACCAGGAAGTGCTGAAAGAAGCCCAGCAGGGACGGGTCGATCGGGCGATCGCCAATACACTCAGCGCTCAACAAGCCCGTGACCTTTCGATGATCACCACAACCGATCGCCGTAAGGGGATTGCGGCTGGCAATGCTGCCACGCAGCAGACTGGCTTAATGACGTTGCCTGGTGGGTTTTATCTGGGATCGGAGACCAGCGATCGCTAATCAAGCACAGACAGCAAAGATGGAAATGATCATGCGTTATTACCTGGCTCAAACCGATGGTGTGTTTACCCCCTCAGGCGGAGAAAATCAGGCACTGGATATTGTCAGTCAGGCGATCGACCTGTCGCGACAAACGATCGAAGCGTGGAACCTTGCCTGGAACGATGTCATTAGTCCGCTTGATGATGGTCTTTGGACTGGGATGGTGCATCTGGGCTTGGTGCTGGCGGCTGTTAGTATTCTTTACATGGCGCTGGTCAGCGGCAAGGAGATCTTGGACAAACAGTCTTGGTCAGAACTGGCAACCTTGTTTGTCTGGCCGCTGGTGATTATCTTTTTCCTGGGTGGGAATGGGAGTCTGCTGGCACAGACCACCCTCCTCCTCCGTAACTTCGGCTATGCCCAAGTGCAAAATGTGTTGAATGTGCAACTGGGTGAGCTGACGTATCGCGATGCAATTACCCGCCTTGGCATTAGTGCCGCCGCTAAAGAAGCCTTGCAAAATCTCTACAGCGAGTGCCAGGGGCTGACGGGTCAAGAACTGGTTGCCTGCTGGGATGAGAAAAAAGAGCGTGCACAGGCAATCATGCAGCAGGCAGAACAGCAAGCCAAAACGCCGTTAGATGGACTACGTACTTTTGGTGAAGCCTTAATCAATGCGGCTGGAGCCAGCACGATCGGCACAGTTGGTCGTGCTGTCTTTGACCCCGGTGGCTTTCTGCGAGACAATTCCTTGCCCCTCATCCGGTTCTTTCTCTTTAGCTTGCAGTGGGCATTCGTCAACATCCTGGAAGCGGCGTTGCTGCTGACCGCGCTGTTTGGACCGATCGCAATGGGGCTATCGCTCTTGCCATTTCAGGGACGACCCATCTTTGCCTGGTTGACGGGCTTCCTCAGCCTGATTGGCGCTCAACTGGGCTACAACATCCTGGTGGGTCTGGTCGCTGCCGTAGTAGTGCGCTCCGGTGGCGAAATTGTGACCGATCTTGCCTTTGCGGCGTTCTTGAGCCTGTTTGCCCCAGCTCTAGCCCTACTCATTGCCCGTGGTGGTGGTCTTGCGCTCTACAACGGGCTTGCCAACAACATCAAAGCTCTGCTTGATTTTGCCAGCAACGCGGTTGGCGTTGCCAGTAGTGTCGCCCTTACGAAATTCCTGCGATGAAGATTGGACGTTTCAAAGCCCTTAATCAGACGAACCTTCTGACCATCGAGTCAAAAAACTTGCTGGCTTTGCTCCAGATGGGGATTCTCGGGACTCAACTGCTGCTGCTGTTGGGGCTGCTGTTTCTGGCGGCTAAACAAAATGTGCTGGCAAACCGCCGCCCCACCATGGCACAACTCATCAACGGCGAGACAGTTTACATCTCCGAGCAAGACCGCAACTTTCGCTATCCCCAGGTGATTCGCAAAGTGGTGAGTGATTGGACGCTGCTGACCTTCAATTGGGACGGTACCCTCGCTGGCACCGACCAGCGAGATGAAGGGGTACTGATCAAAGCAGCCAAAAAGAAAGTGCCGCTCAACACCTGGTTTGCTTCGGTCATGCTGGAACCCACGTTTGCGGAAGCCTCACTCAAAGAGCTAGCTGACCTGGTACCCAGTACCGTCTTTACTGGTAAAACCCGTGCTGTCACCGTCATCAACTACCTCTCAGAACCCCGCCAGCTGGCACCCTCGAAGTGGCAGGTCGATCTGGTTGCCACTCGCATGGTGATGGATCGTCAGACGGGTGCTAGCGAGCGCCTGCCCTTCAATCGCACGTTCACGTTGCAAGCTGTGGAAATACCACGCTCGCCTTTGGGTGAAAATGCCCCCTTGGTTGAACGCAAAATCTACGACCTGCGTGCTGCTGGACTGCAAATCACGGATATCACCCCTTATGACCCCAATGGTGGTCAAGCGGGTGGTGCAACCAAGTCGCCTCAGTAGTTCATTCTTTACCTTTGAAAACGATGAAAGCACCTGAATTATTCCCTCCTGATGCGGCTCAACCCGCGATCGATCCCGAGACGCAAAAGCAGTTAGCAGGATTAGCCTCGCCGACAGCTCAACCCTTAGTGCCAGAAGCCTTTGCTTTGGCAGAACAGGGTGGTGATATGAGCGAGCCATCGGAGAACCTGGCGACGGGTGCCTCGACCGGGACACCAAAGCCGCTGCACAAGACTCTGTTCACGCTAGTGGTCACAGGCACTGGCTTAGGGGTTGTGGCTGGTCTTGCCTTCGGCGTTTTCCCGCGCACCGTGGCGCAGAAGCCCAGCCAATCCCCTGAGTCAGAAACAGCACCGCCACAAATCGTCCCAGACGATGCGGCTGCACTTCGCAGTCAGCTTGCCTTTCAGGATCAGAAAAAGGTTGTTGCTGCTGCCAAACCGGAGCCACCCCAGTCCATACCTGTAGCGGCTGGCAAACCAACGGTATCGAAACCAGCCTCAGCGCCAGTGCCAGCGCCTGCTGCGATCGCGCCACCGCTGCCAGCGCGTCCAGCCACACCTGTAGCGCCCAAACCGGAGCCGCCTGTTGACCCCTTGGCACGCTGGTCCGCTCTGGCAACGCTGGGTAAAGCAGAGGCAACCGTTGATCAGCCGACCGCTGCCGCTGCCACAGTGGCCACCAACTCGACCACACCCTCCCCGTTTCCCACCGTGCAGATCGGGACTCCCGCGCCGACCTTGGTAGCCGATCAGAGTCCAGAGGCAGTGCCTCCAGGTGCTGCCCCAGCGAGCATGGAAAGCGCTGCGAACGACCTGACTCCCGGCACTTTGGGTATCCTCAAACACTCTGGTGTGGCGGCTCCAGAGCTGCTATTGGGCGATCGCGCTCTTACGGCTCCGACCATGAGCGTTGCCACTCATCCAGAGCAAGCTCTGGGGTCTCCCGTTGAGGTGCCCCTGGGAGCCACGACAACAGCAAGCGTAACGACACCGCTGGTTTGGGATACCAGCAGTGGTAAGGATGACAAGCCTCAAACGCCAAAGGGTCGGTTCCAAGTGGAGTTGACTGAGGACATGCACACCAGTGATGGAGCGGTTGCCCTGCCGCAAGGCACCCAACTAATGGTGCAAGCAACAGCCGTGAGTCCAGATAACCAGTTGGTCTCTGCGAGTGCGATCGCGGTTCTCTATCGCGGTCGTGACGGTGGCTTCAGACAAGAGGTGGTTCCTCCCGGTGCCATTCTGCTTCAGGGCAAGCAGGGAGCACCACTGGTGGCTCGCAAGCTCAATGATCCTGGCGCTGCCCTTGCCAGACAAGATTTGCTGGTGGGTGGGTTGAGTGCCTTGGGTCAAGCAGGAGCCTTACTCAATCAACCGACGGAAGAGTTTAGCAATGCGATCAACTCAGACAGCGTTTCCAGCACTACCATTCGGCGATCGCGCCAACCCAGTCTCTTACCAGCCTTGCTTGACGGCTTCTTCAATACCACAGCGCAACGCCTCAATCAGCGCTCTGAGCAGCAAACTCAAGACCTGATCAAACGCAACACGCTTGCGATCGTTCCCGCAGGCACCGAGGTTTCTGTGGTCATTAACAGCTTTTTCCGTGTCAACCGCTAAGCCGACCGAACTATAGAGGTCTCTCATGATGAAACACCTTTTGATCAACGCTGCCCTCAGTCTGAGCCTGATGAGCCTTATAACTCTGCCAGCAATCGCTGCCCCAGCCTACCGGGTCATCAGTCGTGAGGCGGCGATGCAGAGTGCCGTAGAGGTGCAGGTGGGACCAGGGCGATCAACGGCGATCGACTTCAGTCAAGCTCACGAGCGCATCACTTATGTTCTGTTAGCCGATCCCTCGCGTCTGGTTTATGCTGCGAATGCTTCGATCGACTCAGGACAAGCAAACACACTCTTTTTGCGCCCCATTCGTCCCCTAACATTCCCTGGTGCCACCACAACCAGCATCACCAATCTGAGTGTCCAAACGATTGATCAGGCGGGGCAGCAGCGACTTTACAACTTCAATATTCACCATGTGGCGCAACCCCAATACATGGGAGTGGTGCTAAGTCCTGATCGGTCGCAGCCACGCCACTCTCATTTCCAGCAAGAGTTCAGTTCATTGCTTCTGGATCGAGTGGAACAGGGATTAGAGCTTGCGATTCGTCAAGGCTATACCTCTGCCACTGATCCGATTGTTGCCAGAGTCCAGCAACTGTTGTCTCTGGTGCGACGCGATCACTTATCCATAGCACAGGCGGCAAAGGCAGCTCAAGTACCGCTCACTGTCCTCAAGGCTTTGGAGCACTTAGGTACCCCACCTAACGGGTCGCCTAAGCCAGATGTTGTGCTGCGTCCATCACTGCCAGCTAGATAGCGGTGCTTCCATCCTCAGGTTTTCAATCATTTTTGGGAGGGTCTATGAATTTTTCGACCAGCGATGCCATTTTGATCACCAAACAAGAAGCGGCAAGAATTTTAGGCATTCATCACACTACACTGCGGTCTTTGAGAAACAAGGAAAACTCAGGCATTATCGAAGGCTTGCATTGGGTCAAATGGAACTCACGCGCCATTCGCTACAACCGCATACTGATTGAGAATTACGCCTTGAACCGAACAAATCCTGCTGAACATCAACGCTTTGTGGAGCAATATGTGAAAGAGCTTTCAACCAGTGGACGCAAACGCGATCGCAAAGCAGGCTAACCTCAATCGTAATCTTACAAATCATTACACTCCAAAGCTAAACCTCGGTACGGACGGGGTTTAGCTTTTCTCATGCTGTGGGTTTCAACTGCACCGACATCAGTTTCGTAGTCGGCACTGAGAAGAACATAGAATTGAGGCAGCACTCGGACCAACACACACAAATCTACAGGTCTTATTAGCAAAACTCAGTGAGACATTGTCCTGTGCTGAGGTGTCGTTCATCAACCATCTGCACTGAGATTGCCTGGTCGCAGTGGAGCATTGCAATGCCTATGATTGTTAGCGGCTTGGGCAGAGCTTGAGTCAGTTGAGGCTCATGCTCCAAGCATTGTCGCTATGGCGCAATGCAACCCTGTATAGCCAGAACACATTCAACATAGGATTGGGGTAAAATTGGGGTAGAACATGAACACAACGCCTGAAAATACTGAAATGACTGGTCTTTACTCAGATTCCGGTCCTGAGGGTCGGGGGTTCGAATCCCTCCATGCTCGTAGAGTTAGCTGTCATTTGACTCAATAAGTGTCGTTGTTGACAAGTTTTTGTCGCTCCGACACTTTTTTTGTCGTTTGCCATATTGCTGTCGCTCAAAATATCGTTGACACGCTAACTGTCGTTTACTAGTCAATGTGATTGCATCTAAATTCTTGCTTAGAACCTGATGCTCTATCCTTTCAATCCTCTCTAAACTTAATAGGTTTTAGGCTTTTATTTCCCGCTTTAAACCCTCTATTCTGCTACACACATCTTACGGGCTATCTGTTGCGACACTTGGATAGGATCGCACTAAACTCTGAGCAGAGCCACCACTTTAGACCCATCTCTATAAACTTTAGACCCATCGAGTGCATCCCAGTCTTGCAAGACTCACTTTGAGAATTCTCTATTGAGATAGGCAGAGCGATGCTGAAGCACCTGCGGCACGTTGCCTTTCTCCCATTGCGCCCCCGATAGCTTAATTCGTCGTCCGATCTGTTTGAC
>JBGTJW010000339.1:0-5838 GCA_041744955.1 Stenomitos sp.
GCCGGAGCTTTGGGCTATTTGGAAGACCCACGGGCATTAGAGCCTTTAGTGCACGCTTTTTATGAGGATACAGATTGGCTGGTGCGGTTTAGCGCAGCCGTATCACTGGGCAACTTGAAAGATCCGCGTGCGTACAATGCGCTCATTCAAGCGCTCGATAGTGACGAGGTAGTGTTGCATCAGGCAGCGATCGCGGCGTTAGGTGAAATCAAGGCGATCGATGCAGTTGACCATATCTTGCGGTTTGCTCAATCGGATGACTGGTTAGTACGGCAACGTTTAGCTGAAGCGCTAGGTAATTTACCCTCTCCTAAGAGTATCTCTGCGTTGAAATATCTGGAAAAAGATAGTCATCGACACGTAGCTGAAGCTGCCAGACTCGGACTGCAAAGGCTAGAAGCGTAGCCGAGACAGATCTAGATCCCCGACTTCTTTAAGAAGTCGGGGATCTAAAGCGTTAAAATTCTTGGGTAGAAGTCGGGGATCTAAAGCGTTAAGGTTCTTGGGTCAACCAGGCAACGATCGCCTCTTTACTGGCATCCAACCCCTTATAAAGCAGAGAGTTTGGTGGCATTGAGTGCAACGCCGAAACAAGACTGGCATTTAGTTTGGGATCTTGCTTGATGGCGTGGCAATCTCTAAAGTAGGTGCGAATGGTAAACAAGGCAGCGTCACAGTCTGGCAAGCCCCAAACCACCTGGCGCTCAATTCTGAGATAGAGTTGCGGTTGCTGTGGGTTAAAGGCTCTGCCTTGCCAGGTATCGATCGCCACCCCAGTGGGTGGTACAGGATGATGGTTTAAACGTGTGTCGGTGCTGAGTCCCCAGGCAAAGCGTACTGAGGGCTTGCGAGTAATCATCGTCTGTACGATTGCCTTGCCCCTCTGATTCATTGCCGTCATACCGGCAACAGGGGCATGAACGGTCGCAAAGTCTCTGCCGATTTTTGCCTCGGCTGACCAGTGGTTGGGATAGCAGAGATGAATCGCGCTCATCCAGTGGTCATCGCCCGATCGACTGACAACGATGACATCATCCTGCAACTGTGACGCGAGTGCATCGAACGTAGAAACATAGGGTGGCTCAATCGGTTCTACTGCTTGCACCTGTTGTAGCTGGTACGCGGCATCCAGGTAAAGTGTCTCTCCGGTAAGCTGGCTGTAAACGCTCAACGTGCCGTCAGTCTGCGCTGTCAGTTGAAAGTGCTGCGGCTGTTCCTGCACAAGACGATGGACAATAAAGCGGGCGATCGCGCTTGCTACTGCATCGGTATAGTGGTGAGTCTGGTAGTACTTGCTTAACTGCTCTGCTCGCGCCAGCCGCTTCATCTGTCGATAATGAGTAAAGCTGCTATCAAACTGAAACACCTGTCGATCGGCTGCCTCATTGCCAAAATCAGTGCCAAACGTCACCAGCCCTGGTTTTACCTCGTAGCGTCCATGCGCCAGGGGAAAGTAGTACGCTGAATCGTTACAGACCTCAACGGGTGGCGCTCCTTGCAGTAATCGATCGGTAGAAAAAGCCATACCAGCCATCATGTTTTATGGATCTTTTCCAGCAGCATCGCTTAGACATCACGGAAGCGGAAGCACCGCTGGCAGCACGGTTGCGCCCCCGCACGTTGGATGAGTTTGTGGGACAGGATGCGATCGTCGGTCCGGGGCGGTTGCTGCGACGGGCGATTCAAGCAGACCAGCTTTCCTCACTCATCTTCTACGGACCACCGGGCACGGGCAAGACAACGCTGGCGCGGATTATTGCCAATACCACACAGGCACATTTTATTGCGATTAATGCGGTGTTGTCAGGGGTGAAGGAGATTCGAGAGGCAATCGCGGCGGCTCAGGACAAACGTGGGATGTATGGTCAGCGAACCATTTTGTTTGTGGATGAAGTGCATCGGTTCAACAAAGCACAGCAAGATGCGCTCTTACCCTGGGTCGAAAATGGCACGGTGATTCTGATTGGAGCGACAACCGAGAATCCCTATTTTGAGGTGAATAAGGCACTGGTCAGTCGATCGCGCCTCTTTCAACTCAAGCCCCTGGACGAACAAGACTTGCGAAATGTGGTGCAGCAGGCGTTACAAGATGACGATCGCGGCTATGGCAAGCTCGATGTGCAGTTAGAGGACGCGGCGATCGACCATCTGGTGAATGTCGCCAATGGTGATGCCCGTGCGCTGCTCAATGCGTTGGAACTGGCAGTTGAAACCACACCACCGAATGCAGCAGGCAGCATCCACGTCACCCTATCCGTTGCGGAAGAATCCATTCAGCGTCGTGCGGTGCTGTACGACAAAGAAGGCGATGCTCACTTTGATACCATCAGCGCGTTTATTAAAAGTGTCCGTGGGTCAGACCCCGATGCCGCGCTTTACTGGTTGGCACGGATGGTCTATGCCGGGGAAGATCCGCGCTTCATTTTTCGTCGCTTGCTGATTCTGGCAGGTGAAGATGTAGGCATGGCAGACCCCAACGCGATCGCGATCGTCCATGCCTGTGCCGAGACGTTCGATCGCATTGGTCTGCCGGAAGGTCGCTATCCACTGGCTCATGCCACGCTCTATTTGGCAACGGCTCCCAAATCCAACAGCGTGATGGGTTTTTTCGATGCGCTCTCAGCCGTCGAGCAAGAGCGGGAAGGTGATGTCCCTAATCCGCTTAAAGATGCCAATCGAGACAAAAAAGGCTTTGGGCATGGCGCAGGCTATCTCTATCCTCATGCTTACCGTGATCATTGGGTGGCACAGCAGTATTTGCCCAGCAGTCTGCAAGGTCAGGTTTTTTACCAACCGTCCGATCGCGGCTTTGAGTCGGCAATCCAGACGCAAGTGGCGCGACGACGTGAAGCACAACTGGCAGCTTTGCTTGAAGGGACGAGTGTGGTACTGCCCAAAGTGCTGACCTTTGGATCCGTGGATTCGGCTCAGGAGCGTTGGCTTCAGCGAACCCTGGGACAGGCAGGCGATCGACTAGGAGAGGTGCGCGATCGTCTCTTTGCCCTTGCTGTCCCTCAACGTCATCATGTTGTGCTAGATCTCAACGCTGGCAGCGGTTTGCTGACCTGGGAAGCTGTACGCCAGACTCCTGAAGGCAGCGTGATTGCCTGCGTTCGCACTACGACCGATGCCGATGCGATAACTCAGCAAGCTGCTGCTTTACCAGAACTCACCCGCCCGATCGTGCTGCAAACGTCCCTTGCGGCATTGCCAACAGCTCTAGAGGCACAGGCAAGCGACGTGCGGTTTGACCACATTATGGGGCGAAATGCACTCATGCGAGAAGTGGACAAAGCAGGCATTGTGCGATCGCTTTCCAACGGGTTGCAACCTAACGGCACAATCACTTTGGCGGAATCGATTCCCCGTCAGGCACAGCGGCTTTACCAACTGCTTGCTTCCGGCTGGCTGAGTGACAAGCTCTATCAGAAGCTAGTGAAAGCAGAAGATGCGATCTACACTCTGCCTGACGATCCAATGGTGAACTGGGATGTGCCAGATCTCCAAGCGATATTTGAGACTGCTGGCTTCACGGTGGCGCTTCAGGTCGAACCGTTGTCTACAGAAATGCTCATCACGGCAGCGCTGGTCGATCGCTGGTTTGCAGTTACCAATGCTCAACCCACCTACGCCATTCACCTCTTGCACCATCTGTCTCAAGCAGAGCTTACGAAAGTGCGATCGGCGTTCACTCGTCTGGTGAATCAAACTGTGAAGTGGCGCAGCACGATCGCGTATGTCCAGGCTCATCGCTAGCGTTACATCAGGTTGAAAAGGTATCTAGCAGTCGCAGAGAACTTAGGACGGACATAAACCTTGAAACGTCCTGTGAGCAAGGGCTTCAATTCATCCCTTATCCTACCGCCGAGCGGAAGCAAGCTACATCCTTTTGCTATAGCCCATACTCAGCAAGGTTGCGTTTCTCCTCATCAACCCCTGATTATTCCTCTACAGCACTTAGCCTCATATCACTTTTGCTGTCCGCAGTCTTACCAGGAGTCAGCCCACGCCGTCCTTCCATTTGAGAGCGACGTAAAAATTGTTTCAGGTGCAGTAAGTGTTCGTTGTCGGGCAGTCGATCGAGCTTTGTGAGCGCCTCATCCAGTGATAAGCCCGATCGATAGAGCAAACGAAAGGCAGTTCTCAAGGTCTGAATTACTTGTCCTTCTTGTTCTGCTACCAACCCTGCACGTTTGAGACCCACCCGATTCAGCGATCGCACCCGTGCAGGCTGACCTTCCACCAGCATATAGGGCGGGATGTCGCAGGTAATTTGGTGCATAAACGCGACCATCACTAACCGACCAATGTGGACAAACGGATAAACTTCACCGATGCCGCTGATAAACGCTCGCGATTCAACGTGAACGTGTTCGCCCAGAATGACCGCATTGGCAATCACAACATTGTTCTCAATGACACACCCTTGAGCCATGTGGATATACGCCATCAAGAGATTGCGATCGCCAATCACCGTCACTTCCTCTGCCCGAGGCGATCGACTGATCGTCACATATTCTCGAATTTGGTTGTCATCACCAATTTTGACTAAACTGTTCGCGCCAGTCGTCGTGGGGTCTTGCGGTTCAACACCGATCGCCGCACCCGGAAAAATGTGGTTACGTGCGCCGATTTCAGTCCAACCGTCCACCACCACATTCGGACCAATGACGGTTTCAGGACCCACTTTCACGTTCGCCCCAATCACAGCATGGGCTCCGACTTGCACAGTTGGATGCAATTGGGCATCAGGATGGATGGTCGCCGTTGGATGCAGCAAGGTAATCAAGAAAGCGCTCCTAATAAAAAGTCCGAGAGGAATGGTTGGTTTCTATGGGGCAATCGACTGAGCTTTTAGCCAAACGTTCATCCGCTTCATCAATCTTTAGACTTTACGTTCTTTAGACGTTGCGTGGAGTGGTTTAGTTTAAAGCGCTTTACAACCGTTTGCAGCGCTTCAACCATCTCTGTCTTAGCAATTCACTCAACAGGAAGCTAATTGTTAGGATTGCGCCCTGCTGCTGATCATAAACAAAGAGACGATCTTGCAATAATCTTCGATCTGGACAAAAAGATTTTCATCTTCAAGACCAGTAAGTAATAGTATCTCAGAGTATAAATTACCATGAAAAGATATGCTTGATGGGCGATTAGATCGCTGAACGATCGTCTCACAAGTCGGTTGACAGGGTGCTACCCAGAAGACTTCTAGCAAAGCATTGGGAGCCAGCATCCAGGATTCAGAAGGACTTTGACCCTTTGCCGATCTGTCATCTCTTAACCAGCAACGGTCTCAAAGCTGTCTAGAAGCAATCGTGCTTCGCTGGTACAAATGAACAGATCGGCTTATGTGATGATTACGTTTACTAGCGGGCGATCGCGTGCAGGAGCGCTGCTTATGGGGTAAGAACCACGTCTTTACAGAAAGTTGTGCTAGGCTTACGAATAAGGATTATTTTCGGCTGTGTGATTCGTCTTAGGAGCGTTTCTCCGGATCTAACTCTCTACACTTTCAGTCAGATTCGGGAGAGTCTCCATGTCAATTTATGTTGGCAATTTATCCTACGACGTTACCCAGGATGATCTTAGCCAAGCCTTTGCCGAGTATGGTGAGGTGAAGCGCGTACAATTGCCAACCGATCGAGAAACAGGACGTTTGCGAGGGTTTGCTTTTGTTGAAATGAGTACAGAAGCAGAAGAAACCGCCGCGATCGAAGCCTTAGATGGTGCTGAATGGATGGGTCGTGCCTTGAAGGTTAACAAAGCGCGACCGCGTGAAGAGAGAGGATCATCCGGCGGCAACTGGTCAAACAACAATCGCTCTTCTCGGTCATATTA
>JBGTJW010000340.1:0-8102 GCA_041744955.1 Stenomitos sp.
AGCAATCATGGCAGGCGTTTACAAGCTCGATATCACCGAAACCGAAGCGGATCTGAAGCAACGACTCAGAAGCCAGAAGAGCGCTTCTGATCAAGAACGTATCCAACTGCTGTATCTACTTAAGACAGGGCAAGCTAACACGGTGCAGGCGGCGGCGACTCTCCTCGTTCGCCATCGCATTACCTTGCAACAGTGGTTACACCGCGATCGCACTGGCGGTCTTGCCGCCATGCTCACACATACACCCCGTACGGGGCGACGGCAGAGCATTTCCCCAGTGGGCGCAGGCGGCCGCTCAACCAACGGCTGCACCAAAGTGAGGGCTTCAACAGCTACGGCGAGCTTTGTCAGTGTTTAGAGACGCAACTCGGCATCACAGCCCCTTATAAAACGGTGCATCAGTTGGTGCATTACCGCCTCAAAGCCGCGCCTAAAGTCGCTAGACCCGTGAGTACAGAGACCGCAGCGGTCAAAGTAGAGGCATCGAAAAAAACTCGCTGAGAACCTGGCGATGCTGGCTTGGTATGCCGTCGCCGTGCTGGGATTGAGCGGACAGGTACGCTTCTTCTGCCAGGATGAGACGCGCCTTGGACTCAAAACTATCAGTGGGCGCAAGATCACGACAAAAGGCATCAAGCCCAAAGGTAAGGTGCAGTGGCAGTTCAAGGTCACTGATCTCTATGGGGTGGTGGAACCGAGCACTGGAGAGCACTTTTTCTAGGAGTTCACCCATCTCAACAGTGATTGCTTTCAGGTGTTCTTGAACTTCGTCAGTGAGCGGTACAAGGACTGCATTCTCATCATGCAAGTCGATCAAGCTGGGGCACACCGCGCCCAACGCTTACAGTTGCCGACCAACATCATCTTGCTGTTTCAGCCATCGCACTCCCCAGAAACCAAGCCGATCGAGCGTGTGTGGCAGCCTTTCAAATTAGGGTTGCGATGGCAGTTGCCGAAGCACCTCGACGCGTTGCGGTTGTTGATGTGCGCCAGGTTAGAAGCGATGACTTCTTGAGTCATCGCTTCCATTGTGGGATGGCGCTCTATAATTTAGAGGCACTATCTGTAGCTGGTCTTTAGAGAATTGGTATAAATCTTAGAACGCTATCTCCCGCTTACTTCAGTCAAGTACTGCCATTGGTAGCCTGTTAAGCCTTTCACCGATCTTGAAGCAGCCTTTTGTCAGTCAATCAGGCTTTACCCTCTTCACGGGTAGGCGTACCCAACAGCGATCGCACCGCATCAGGACTCATACCAAACTCAATGCGGTGATAGTTCTCTGAACTTAAACTACCGCTACCTGTGAGTGCTGGAGCCGCTGTTGTAATGACTGCGGTAGCAGGCTGACTTGGCTGCGACACACTCGCTTTGACAGCAGTGTTATTTGTTGCTAAATTTTTGCCTTGCTGTTGAGCCGTTTTCAACTGCTGCTGGTAGAGCGCTAATTTCTTTTGGGCGATCGCGCGTTTGGGACTGCCAGCAGGCACGGTTTTCATCAGGGCGATCGACTGCTGAAGTTTGCTGCTGACCAAAGCCCAGTCTTCAACAGTGGCAGCATGGCGAGCAAGATTGGCTGCACTGATCGCGTTATCATCCGCTTTCGGGAATGGATCAGCGTTGGCTACCACAGCAGGCGCGCTGACTACAGTTGGCTCTGGTTGGAGTTGAGCAGAGGCAATGGGTGCTGGCGTGAGCGTTGCTGTCGGCGATCGACTGGTAGTGCAAGCAGGCAGGAGGAAGAGCAAACCGACGATCGCACGACCGCGAACAAGATTCATTTTGGCGCTAGTAACCATAGGAGACCGAGGAGGAAAGTAAGAGAAGATAGAGCAGGGGTAAGCCAGGACGCAGCCAGACAGCCAACCGGAACGAAACCAGAACCGATCGCTGCAAACACGGACTCGCTTGCACCACGAAGCGTTTGGCACGTTGGCAACTCAAGTAAAGCGTCTTTCCCTGTGCTTCAAATGTGCTTACCGATTCGCTTAACCTAAGACTGACCTATTTTTCTCTGTAAGCATCACAGAAATAGATCTCTACGCAGACGCACAGTTGTCATGACAAATGATCAGCAGCACCAGGCATCGTCAGCAAGATAAAGCGATTCAGCATTCATTCTTGATGCCAGACAAGACAACACATCATAAAAATAATTATGCTCAGCTTTTAGAAAGGCGTTTTGCTCTAAAAACCAGGCTAAATTGAGCAATTACTGTCGCTAAAATTAGCTTAGGTTTAAGGAATGAGAGCCATGCCTGAAGCAGTGCAATACGTGACTAATCAGCAAGGTGAGCGAGTAGGAGTCCTACTGGATTTAGAAACCTATCATCGCCTTGCCAGTGATTCTGCATCCGATGAGGAGCATTTGACTGGTTTAAGCCTGGAAGAACTACAGGCATTAGCAACTAGCCAGCTTGCCTCTGCTGCACAGGCTCAACTTGATGAACTACTGACTCAGAACGCTGAGGGTCAACTCGCGGCTGATGCAACTGCAACACTGGATCGTCTTTTGACGCAAGTTGACAACCTAAACATTCTTAAAACTAGAGCGCGATATACCCTTCAGCAGCTTTACGGGGTTTCTCTGTAACGTGGGTGTTTACATTTCCGTTGAACTGCAACGCCAAATACGTTCTCGTTTTGCCAATTGTTGTGCGTACTGTCGAACGGCTGAATCCCTTACAATCACAACCTTCGAGTTTGAACATATCGTTCCGCATTCAAAGAGTGGAAAAACAATCTTTGAGAATCTTTGTTTGGCCTGTCCATCCTGTAACCGCTTCAAAGCAGTGCGTCAAACTGCGATCGATCCAATGACGCAAGCAGAGATGCCGCTCTTTCACCCTCAACAGCAGGTCTGGACGGATCATTTTAAGTGGAATGAGAACGCGACAGAACTCATTGGGTTGACTCCTGTTGGTAGAGCAACCCTTGCGGCTCTGAAGATGAATCGTCCTCAATTGATTCGCGTCCGCAAAATATGGGTGAAAATGGGCGAACATCCACCGACAATTAATATGGAGCCGCTAGATGGTTGAAAGCTGGGGATCTGGAGCGGCAACTGGCTGAGTGGAGGACGATCGCACCTGTTCGATCGCCCATAATGTTGCTTCTGGTGTTGCGGGAGCCGTAAGGAAAACCGCTGAAGCATTGCCAAATGCCGCTACGGCTTCCCGGATCGCTTCTCGCACTGACATTGCCAGCATGAAGGGTGGTTCGCCTACTGCCTTGCTGCCGTAGATTACGCCATCCTGCGCGGCTCGTGTCAGCAGATGGACGCTGAAGTGTTGGGGGATTTCGCAAATAGTGGGAATCTTGTACGTGCTGGGCGCATCGGTGCGGAGTCGTCCTTGATCATCCCACACCAGCTCTTCCATCGTCAGCCAGCCCATGCCCTGCACAAACGCGCCTTCAATTTGTCCCCGATCGATTAAGGGATTCAACGATTCACCTACGTCATGCACGATATCTACCTGACGCAGCTTAAAGGTGCCTGTAAAGCCATCCACTTCAACTTCGCTGACTGCGGCACCATAGGCAAAGTAGTAGAACGGTCTGCCTTTGCCTGTCACTTCATCCCAATAGATGTGCGGTGTGCGGTAATAGCCTGTGGCAGAGAGGCTGATTCGATCGTCGTATGCCTGTCTCACTACCTCCAGAAACGGGACACGGTTTTTGGGATAGGTTTTGCAAAAGATCCAGTCATCTTCAAACACTAAATCTTCCGCTGCATCCAGGTTTAGCATTCTCGCTGCGACCGGAGACAGCCGTGCTTTGATGGTTTCGCACGCATCTTTGACGGCTTGCCCGTTCAAATCTGACCCGCTAGAGGCAGCCGTGGCAGACGTATTGGGCACTTTATCGGTGCTGGTAGGCATCATCCGAAAGCGATTCATACCCACGCCCAGCGCGTTCGCTGCCACTTGCAGCATTTTGGTGTGGAGTCCCTGTCCCATCTCGGTGCCACCATGATTGAGCTGAATGCTGCCGTCGGTGTAAATGAGCAGGAGCGCCCCTGCCTGGTTGTAGTGCGTTTTGTTGAACGAGATGCCGAACTTAACAGGCGTGATGGCTAACCCGCGTTTGGTATACGGATGGGTACGGTTGAAGGCGGCGATCGCCGCCTGCCGTGCGCCAAAATTGGCATTGGTCTTCGCTTCCTGCCAGACGCGATCGAGGCGATTGTCGTAGATTTCTTGTCCGTAGTGAGTCGTGTTGGTTTCACCAGTGCCATGATAAAAATTGCGTTTGCGTACGACATCGGTTGGCAGATTGAGGGCACGGGCAAGGCGATCGACCACCTCTTCGATCACAATCATGCCCTGAGGACCGCCAAACCCTCGGAATGCCGTATTCGACACCTTATTGGTTTTAGCGATGCGTCCGGTCACGTTGATGTGGGGAATGTAGTAGGCGTTGTCTACGTGCAGCATGGCGCGTAGCAGCACAGGCGGCGATAGGTCTAAACTCCAGCCACCATCGGCATAGAGCGACACATCCAGTGCGGTGATCTTGCCCTCGTTGGTAAAGCCGACCTTGTACTGTCCCAAAAAGCCGTGACGCTTGCCTGTCAAGGTCATATCGTGGCTCCGCTTCAGCTTCACGCGGACGGGACGACCCGTTTTGCAAGCGGCGATCGCTGCAACCGACGCATAAGGGTTTGCCTGCGATTCCTTCCCGCCAAACCCGCCACCCATACGTAAACAGGTGACTGTTACTTGATTGCTGGTCACGCCCAACACCCGCGCTACAACCACCTGCGTTTCAGCGGGATGCTGGGTTGAGGCATAGACCTGATAATGTCCTTCACCATCGGGAATCACCCAACTTGCCTGGGTTTCCAGGTAAAAGTGATCCTGTCCGTTCATTTCAATTTCGCCTTCCAGACAGCGATCGGCTTCAGCAAAGGCAGCGATCGCATCACCCTGACAGACCACCTGCAATTGGTTATGAAAGCTCTCGGCAGCGATCGCGGCTTTGATACTCAGCAGCGGTTCCAGTGGTTCGTAGGTCACGATGACTTTTTCGGCTCCCAGCCGAGCGGCTGCTTCTGTTTCACCGACCACCCAGACGATCGCCTGCCCGTAATAGCTCACTGTTTCAGTGGGGAACAGCACCTCATCCTGCACAATCACGCCTGTGTCGTTTTTGCCCGGTACGTCAGCGGCAGTCAGCACCGTGACAACACCCTCTACAGATGCAGCAGCAGCAATATCAATGCCCGTAATCCGTGCGTGGGCATAGGGCGCAACCACAGGATAAACGGACAGCATCCCTACAGGCTGGCGCTGATCGTCGGTATATACCGCTTTGCCGCTGACATGGTGAACTGCGCTTTCATGTTTCGAGGGTTTACCCACTGCGTTCATCGTGTCGCCTCTGTTTGTTAATCCTGTTGTTAAACCGTCTTTAAACTCGTGACTGCCATGCTTGCGGATCACGCCGACCATGAAAAACGGCTATCACAATGACTCGACTCGATACAAGGCGATAGTACACAGCATAGGGAAAGCGGTTTACGACTGCCCGTCGAATGTCACGGTAAACAATTGCATACGATTCTGGCATCAAACAAATACGGTTAATGACATCGTCTACACAATCCAGAAACTCATCACCAAGCTGTGGTTGCTGGCTTTCTTCGTACCAGGTGTATGCCTCGTTAAGCTCATCGTGGGCTTTGAGACGAAAGACGACGACATAATTCATTACCGTTTCTTAATAGATGCTTTGACTTCTTCCCACGTCAGAGCATTGTCTGGATTCATTTCAGAATCTTCAATCCGGGCATCCAGTTCTCTCTTTTGTGCCTCCGTTAGCTCAGGATATGCCTGATCGGCTGCAATCGTATCCCAAATTGCTTGTACTAGAAAAAGCCTTTCCTCAACACTAAGGGAGGCGATTTCGTTGAGGGTAGCTGTAATATCCATCTTGAAAAACCTGAGTTAAAAGCGGTGACTAATGCCCTTGAAGATAACGAACGAGATTTTGCCGTTATACAGCTCTACTCTATCTGTCGCTGTCTCCAATAGTTGGGTTTACGTTTTCCATGTGCGATCGCTACTATCCAGATCGACGCTTCAAGTTCTGCATAGAAAATGAGAAACGGAAAGCGCTGGATGACATAGCGACGCAACCCTGGGGCGTTATGGACTGCTCCTAAATTTGGGTTTTGGTGAATGTTGCCGATCGCCTGTTCCACTTCAGCTAAAAAATCAAGTCCCAAACCCACTTCCTGATCGTCATAGTAAGCAATGGCACCGTCCAGCTCTGCGATCGCTTCACTGTGAAGAATGACAGGCTTCACGAGTACTTCTCTCTTAACTCTTTAAAGACTTTGTTTGACGGCTCACCAGAAGCGGTGCCGTTATCGATTCCCTGCATCCTTCGCGTTAATTCGACATCCCAAATGCTCTCTACATCGTGATCGAACTCCTCATCTAGAGAGTGAATCAGGAAGCGAGCCAGTTCCGCACGCTCTTCTGTCGATAGTTGAGCAAGCTCAAGCTTCAGTTTTTCTGCTGTTTCTGTCATTTCTTTGCCTCTCTGTTTACCCAATCTAATGGATCTCATTTTCTCTATCTCAACGCTGCGCCTGCCACCATTTCTTCCAATGACTGGCTTTCTACAAAAAACTTCTCAAAGAGATTGGCGATTAGCTGTTTGCGATAGTCAGCACTGCCGCGAAAATCTGTTAGGGGCGTAAAGGTTGCTCTTAGAGTAGGCTTGAGCCGCTGGATGGTTGCTAACGTCCAGGGTTGCCCGATCAGCAGCGTTTCAATGGCGATCGCCCGTACCGGAGTTGCTGCCACGCCACCATAGGCAAGCCGTGCCTGGACAATGCGATCGCTGGCATCCAGGTCGATCGTAAATGCCGCTGCCACAATGCTGATATCATCCGTACCGCGTTTCCCAATTTTGTAGGACTGGCTGAGACGACGCACTGCACCGGGCGCGATCGTTTTTGGAATCGTCACTGAGACAATCACTTCTCCTGGCTGGAGATCGGTTTGACGGTAGCCTTTGAAGAAATCAGCTAACAGAACGGTGCGGGTTGCAGTAACGCTGGCGATCGTCAACTCAGCATCCAAGGACAGGAGCACGGGAGGCAGATCGCCGATCGGCGATGCCGTACCCAAATTTCCTCCCATTGTGGCTCGATTGCGTATTTGTCGCGCTGCAAACCAGTGCAGCATCTCATCCAAACTGGGAAAAATGCCGTGCAGATTGATTTCAATGTGGCTTAAAGGCACCGCAGACCCAATGACAACCGTGGCTTGGGTTTGTTCAACTCGCTTCAGTTCTGCCACGGCTTCGAGAGACACCATGACGGGAAAGTGCTGACGGTGATGGCTCAGTTCCAATCCCAGGTCGGTCGCACCTGCAACCAGTGTTGCGTCTGGATGCTGCTGGAGCAAGGTCAGGACTTCATTTAGCTGGGTGGGACGGTAGAAGTGCTGCTCGTTGCCACTGTAGTCCAATGGTGTAAACGCAGTCGTGGCATGGCTCAACTGTGCCGCAAACGCATCTTCAGGTACCGCCTTGTTCACTAACGCCGCCGCACGACGAATGGAGAGATAGCCCGTACAGCGACACAGATTGCCTTCTACAGAAAGGTCATCGACAGTGCGATCGTAATACGCTGCAAACAGGCTCATGATGAATCCCGGCGTGCAGTAGCCACATTGGGAACCCAACGTCTCCACCATTGCCCTCTGAACGGGATGGAGTGACCCGTTTGCAACCCCTTCAACCGTAATAATCTCCCGTCCCGCCACAGACGCTAAGGGAATCAAGCAACTGTTCATCGCCTGGTAATGGGCTTTGCCGTCTGCACCATCAGCGACGATCGCCACTGTACACGCGCCACAATCGCCATCGCCGCAGCCTTCTTTTGTCCCTACTCTGCCACTGGCGCGCAAATATGCCAGCAGCGTCATGGTGGGAGATACGTCCTGAAGACGGACATTCACGCCGTTAATGGTCAACGTTAAAGTCACATCTGACATGGGCGTTCGTTCGCTGCGTTAATTACAATTATCTCTACTTTCACGTCTTGCTGAAGAGGATGAGAAAGCGGCTAAGATCCCCGACTTCTTGGG
>JBGTJW010000341.1:0-13350 GCA_041744955.1 Stenomitos sp.
TGGTTTGGGTTCGGTTCAATGCCTTTGCCAAGCAAGCAGGGCAAACAATCTATCAACTCAAACATGGTTTGCTAGACGATTACCTGTGCCAGCAACTCAAAAATCCATCGCTCAAAATGGCTTTTGCGTAAGTCCTATTTATAAGTCCTTTCGTTGCGATCGTTCACTGTGACTCATCAACTGCCTCACCATCCTGCCTTTTGGACTGCTCCAGACTGCTCTCAAGCTGCGTTTGTTGCCGCCAACGCAACGGTCATTGGGCGGGTGACGATCGCCGCTGGAGCCAGTATTTGGTACGGAGCCGTTGTGCGCGGTGATGTAGAGTCGATCGTCATCGGTGAGCGCACGAATGTTCAGGATGGTGCCATTTTGCATGGCGATCCCGGCAACCCAACGGTCTTAGAAGATCACGTTACAGTCGGACACCGCGCGGTCATTCACAGTGCTTACGTCGAACGTGGCTGCTTGATTGGCATTGGAGCCATTGTGCTAGACGGTGTGCGGGTTGGCACCGGCAGCATTGTAGGGGCAGGCGCAGTGGTGACAAAGGATGTACCCGCCCGATCGCTCGTGGTTGGCATTCCTGGCAAAGTGCTGCGACAGCTTTCGGATGTAGAGGTAGAAGAACTCATCGACCATGCCAAACGTTACGAAAGGTTAGCGCTGGTTCATGCTGGCAAGGGTACTGACTTAGGATTTACGTCTAAGGGCTAGGAAAACGGAGCCTTTTGCGTAAAAATGAAATATGAGAATCATTCAAGAATCTTTAAACGAGAGGCTCCAGACATGGATTTAGATCTTCGCATAGTGGTTGTGCTGCTTCCTATTGCGGCGGCGGCTGGCTGGGCAGTGTTCAATATTGGTCAAGCTGCCCTCCGGCAGTTCCAAACGTTCAATTCCAAAAACTAGATTGGCTGTACCGTTTAAGGTTTAGCAAAAAAGCGATCGTCTTCTTAAAAAAGGGCGATCGCTTTTGCGTCTAGAGGATTGGGGAGTTAGTCAAAGCGATTTTTGGGCGGCAGTTGTGGTTCTGCACACATGATGAGTCAGAAACGATTCTTAAAAGGCATGGATAAGGGAGCGCACTCTATATGTCCAAGTTCGATCGCGAAGTAACGCTGCGCGAGATCACTGAGAAAAACTTGCACGATATCCTCCGCTTGAAAGTAGCTCCGCACCAAGAGCAGTTTGTGGCAGACAATGCCGTGTCCATCGCCGAAGCACACTTTGAGCCAGAGGTTGCCTGGTTCCGCGCTGTGTATGCGGATGATGTGCCAGTCGGCTTCCTGATGTTAGAAGACGACGCGGTTCAGCAAGAGTATTTCCTGTGGCGCTTTATGATTGACCAGCAACACCAGAGACATGGGTATGGCAAGAGGGCACTGGAGTTGTTGTTTGCACACGTGAAGACGCGCCCCGGAGCGAATGCACTCTACACAAGCTGTGTGCCAGCCCAAGGCGGTCCCGGTCCGTTTTACGAGAAGATGGGCTTTGTTTACACTGGGGAAGAAGAGGATGGTGAACTATGTATGCGGCGTGTCTTGTGAGCCAGAAATGGTGTGTGAGTGAGCCGCCTATCCGTTGAGTGCGGTAAAAGTGTTTGGTTTTTATGGTAGAGGGCAGGAGTCAGAAGGCAGAAGGAAAACTGCACAGCTCAAAGCTGACGGCTAACAGGTTTAATAATTGTTAGCTGAATGGAGAGCCTTTACTTGCTGGTGGGCTGTTTGTCGAGCGGCTGAGTTAGCTTGCCATCTTTGGGTGCTGTGCTAGCAGGTTGTGGCACGATCGAACCGCTACCAGTTGTTTGCTCACTTTGCACCGTGAAGGAAGCAATGCTTTGTTCAAACATGGCTAACCGCTGCTGATAGTCGCCCGATCGGGTCGAGTAAGCCACTGTCCACAGCGTTGTGCCCTCTTTGATCACGTAAATCAACTGCCGCAGCGCATCTGCCTGCGTGCTAGAGGGGACACTGACTTCTGTCACCAAGCGTCCGGCTGGCTTTTGACCCACCTGTACTGTTTTGCGCTCGATCGTCCGCATTGGAGTTGGCAATGATTTTATTGCCGCATCAAGGTAAGCATCCACCGTGACCGTTTCTGGCACCTCAACCGCGCTCACGACCACGTTCGTAATGCCGCCACTCACATCAGGCGTTGGGTCTACCGCAATCAGCAGAAACGTCTTTGGGTTTTGCTCTACCATGCTGGCGATTTGCTCGTAATCGGAACCCAGCGATCGAATGCCTTTAATCAACGCCTGCAAGCCCGTCGTATTGGGGCTACCGCCGCGATAATCTTCCGGTAGCGATAGCTCAAGTCCAGGTGCTTTAAAGGTTTGCCATTTTTGTGAGAGTCCTGCGGCACCAGCGGGCTTCTTCAATCGAACGCCAGACGTACCCGTGAGTCCACCGGCTCCGGCAGGTTTGGTCGGTGCGGCAGTTTTTGATGGTTTTGCCTGAGCCAGTTGGGGCATGACCACTCCCCCCGGCAATGATCCCAGGCTTAAAAGGAGCAAGCCAACGCTCATCAAAGTTTTTTGCATAATCCTCGATCGTGGTTTTTGTTGCGTCTGCACTGCTGCTTTTTGCCTTTAAACACATTATGAATGCAGCGAAACGTGATGTTGCAGTCCCTTGCGTACGATCGACCACCCAAAAGAGCCTTTCTTCTCGCTCTCTCCCTACTTCAATAAACTCAAAACTCTTAGCCTTCAGCCTTCAGCCTTCAGCCTTCAGCCTTCAGCCCACCGCAAAGCGGAAGCAAGCTACAGCCTTCTGCCTTCTCTTTTAGCCTTTAGCCCTCTGCCCTCTGCCTTCTGCCCTCTGCCCTCTCCTTCCCCCTCATCTCTCTTCCGTATGGCAGAATGAGTTGGATACGACCCCAGGCAAGTCCCTTACTCTATTTCTTCCCCAACCTATGGCTACCAAGTTTGTTTTTGTAACGGGCGGTGTCGTTTCTAGCATTGGCAAGGGGATTGTAGCAGCTAGTTTAGGGCGCTTGCTCAAGTCGCGGCAGTATTCCGTTTCTATCCTGAAGCTTGATCCCTACATCAACGTTGACCCAGGCACAATGAGTCCCTTTCAACATGGTGAGGTGTTTGTCACCGAAGATGGTGCCGAAACGGATCTTGACTTGGGGCACTACGAACGCTTCACCGATACGTCCATGTCGCGGCTCAACAGTGTGACAACGGGATCAATCTATCAGGCAGTGCTGAACCGAGAGCGCCGGGGTGATTATGACGGCGGCACTGTACAGGTGATTCCCCACATCACTAACGAAATTAAGGAACGGGTGCGGCGGGTTGCCAAAGATACGAATCCTGATGTCGTCATTACCGAAATCGGCGGGACAGTCGGCGATATTGAGTCGCTGCCGTTTCTCGAAGCGATTCGCCAGTTTCGTAAAGATGTCGGGCGACCAAATGTGCTGTATATGCACGTCACGCTGGTGCCCTGGATTCCCTCAGCCGGGGAAATGAAAACCAAGCCGACTCAGCATTCGGTCAAGGAATTGCGATCGATCGGCATTCAGCCCGATATTCTGGTTTGCCGTAGCGATCGCCCCTTGCCGCCGGGACTCAAGGAAAAAATGTCGGGCTTTTGCGATGTGCCTGTTGAATGCGTGATTACGTCTCAAGATGCCAGAAGTATCTATGAGGTGCCGCTAAATCTGGAACGTGAAGGGCTGGCGCATCAGGCGATTGAGCTTCTGCAACTGGAGCAGCGTCAGCCTGATTTGACGCAGTGGGCAACGCTGGTCGATCGTCTGTATAGCCCCAAAAAGATGGTCGAAATCGCGATCGTTGGTAAGTATGTACGTTTGAGCGATGCTTATTTATCGGTGATGGAAGCACTCCGCCATGCCGCGATCGCCCTTGATAGCGACCTCAACATTCGCTGGGTCAACGCTGAAGATATTGAAGACGACCATGCCGCCAATCATTTAGAAGGCGTTCAGGGCATCATCGTACCCGGAGGCTTCGGCATTCGGGGTATTGATGGCAAGATTGCCGCGATCGAGTATGCACGGACGCATCAAATTCCGTATCTCGGTCTGTGTTTGGGAATGCAATGTCTGGTCATCGAATGGGCGCGGCACATCGCCAACTTGCCCGATGCCCACAGTGCTGAATTCTCTACTGAAGCAGGCAATCCTGTGATCAACCTCTTGCCAGAACAGCAAGACGTGATTGACTTGGGCGGCACGATGCGGTTGGGACTCTACCCTTGCCGTGTGTCGTCCAACACCCTTGCCTTTAAGCTTTATCAAGAAGAGGTTATCTATGAGCGGCATCGGCACCGCTATGAATTCAATAATGCCTACCGGAACCTCTTCACCGAAACAGGCTACACGGTCAGCGGCACCTCGCCCGATGGTCGTCTAGTCGAGATCGTGGAATTAGCAAAACATCCCTTCTTCATCGCCACTCAGTTCCATCCTGAGTTTCAATCACGCCCAAGTGCGCCCCATCCTCTGTTCAAAGGGTTTATTCAGGCTGCGTTGGTGCTTTCAACCGCTGGTGTGAGCGATGACAACCGCCAAGCCAAAGAATCGGCGATCGGCTCAGAGCCAATGAGTGTCGTGCTGTAAGCCTTCTGTAAAGGGTTGTGTGAAGGGTTGCTTAAAGGCGATCTTGCACCATTTGAGCGAATGTCTCACGGTTGTTCTTCAGGTTTCTGGGCATCCCCTGCGGGTACATTTGGGTAATCAATGTTTGTAACCGCTTGACGCGATTGTCTGGGCTAGGATGAGTGCTGAAAAAGGCTGGTGGTCGTCCATCCTGCCGTGTGTCTCCTAGGCTTTGCATGAGTTGGACAATGCCTTGCGGGTCATAGCCTGCTTCGGTCATAAAGCGCAAGCCCAGTCGATCGCTCTCCAATTCATCATCACGCCCATAGCGCAGGTTCACCAGTTGTTTGACTGTTTGTGCCAGTACTGCCGCTTGGTTCTGCCGATCGTTCGTAGGGGCATCAATAGCCGTAGCTGGTGACTGGCTAACGGGGTACTTTGTCAGATGCTCGGCACCGTGACGCGCTACCACATGACCGATTTCGTGAGCGAACACGGCTGCCAGTTGTGCTTCAGAGGTTAACTGCTTTAGCAACGCCACGGTAAGAAAGACCTGCCCTCCCGGTAGTGCAAAAGCATTGATGGCACGCGAGTCACGCAGTAGGTGAAACTCAAAGGGATAGGGAGATTGGGAGGCAGTCGATCGCTCCACGATCTGCTTGCCCACCTGGTTAATATACTGCTGAAGCAGAGGGTCGGGATGCCAGCCACTATATTCAGCCGCCAACTGCTGTCGTGCTGCTAGCCCCAGTGCTATTTCTTGCGGCACCGAAAGCTGCACATTTTGCTTCTCGCCTGTAATGGGGTTTTCGGCAGTGTTGCTACAGTAGCTAACCAGCCCAAACAGGACGATGAGAAGCACAATGCCCAGCCGAATGATTGATCTCACAGTGCCGCCCCCATAATTAATCGGGATACTACCGCAATCTCAATCAGAGCATCTGTCGAACAAATCAGCAATCATTCCAATTTTGATCGCTTCAAGATCCAGGCTGCTCCACAAAACAGTCGCTTCACCATGCAGACGGCGCAGAAACGCAGAAATTCAGAGCTGAATTCCCTAACGTATTCAACTCTGAACCAGAATGACGATACCGATCGCTAACTATCAGGGTTACATAACAGTTGAAGAGAAGGTCAGGACAGATTAGGATTCCCAGTTCTGCTTCTGGTAAGGGTTCTACTTAATCCTTTAGCCTTAATCCTTTAGCCTTTTGCTATATGTCTGGTTTTACAAGCCAATCCCTTCATACCTGGTGACACTGCCTTTGTCCAACCTGCACCGTCCATCGACCACCAGCGGCGGGTTGTCCAGCTTTGCCAGTTTGTTGAAACTCCTGCCATCGGATCCTGATCAGAATGGCATCAACACCCGCGATCGTTTATTTCAGGTCACTGCTAAATTCAATGGCATTACCAAACACCTTTTCTGCCTCGTGTTGAGCGATCGGGTCATAGGCTTTGACCACTGCTTTTTCTTCTAGCAACGTTTTGGTGACTGGTAACGCAGGGGATATAAAAATGAAGTGGTGAGAGCAATCTTATAAAACCTTTGAATATGGCTCTATTTGGGCTGTCAGCAATGAGCTTTTAGCCACTGTCTTTTAGCTTGCAAGACTGCTCTGACCGCTGGTTTCTCTAGTTAGCAATTGCCAATGCCAATTGACGCTTGGCGTGGATATTTTTCATGTGTTTCTTCACCGTATTGTGGGTGATGTAAAGCTCAGTAGCCATCGCTTTGTAGGAGTAGCCAGCACGGTAGCGCAACCAAACGTCGAGTTCGCGGGGTGTGAGTCGGTAACGCTGCGCTTCACCGATCGCCGCTTGCCGTAGAGACTGAAGCCGATCTTCGAGCGTAACCAGCAAGCAAGGGCGCTGAAAGCGTTCCAGGGTCAGCCATTGCGCTCGTACCCGATAAGAAGCTGCCTGATCAGTAGTGATTTCATCCTCGATCGTCAAGGCTTTATTGGGATAAAGATTAAGGCTGCTGATCAGGCATTGGCACGCTCGCCAGATTTCTTGAGGCACGCGATCGGGTTGGGCAAGACCTTTCGTTAATTGGTCGCAAATGCGGCGAGCGCGATCGTTTGCATGTATCCACTCACCTTGTTCAGACAAGATTAAAACGCCATCGATAAAGCCTTCCAGGACTGCTTGAAGCAGCGAGGGTTGTTTGGCAGTCGCAGTGATAGTATCCATTATGAGTTCATTGGGGGGCTAAATGAACCACTTATGCAAAGGCTACGCACTCAGTCTCAGACACGCGATCGAAACTAACGGTGAAGCCGTTTAGCTGCCACGGGTGGTGAGATGAGCCAAGCACTTAACAGAGGTGCGAACTTTATTTAAATTCCTCAGAGAATTAGCCCGTTCCGGAAGAGCGGACGATCGCTTCATAAAAGTACGTTGCATACACTAAGCTTTGGTGGAGATGCCATAAAACCGTTATGCCAGACGCAAGGACGTGAGCTGAAGCCGTGATTACAACGCTGACACAACGCTTAACGGTAAGTCCTCAAGCAGCAGTTGCCTTTACCCTCGCTCTAACAGCCGAGGAACGAACGCGATCGCGCTACCGCTTTGAAAGCCAGGATGGCCAGTCGGTTTATCTTCAGTTACCCAGAGGCACTGTGCTGCGCGATGGCGATTTTTTGCAGTCTGACGATGGCTTTGTAGTGCAGGTGAGCGCAAAACCGGAACCTGTTTTGACCGTTACGGCTGAGAGTGAACTGCCGTTGCTGCAAGCGGCGTATCATCTCGGCAACCGCCACGTGCCGCTTGAAATTATGCCAACTTATTTGCGGCTGTCTCCTGATCCTGTCTTGCGCGCTTTACTAGAGCATCGAGGTCTGCACGTTGTTGAAGACGTTCAGACCTTTCACCCAGAGACGGGGGCTTATGGGCATGGGCATTAAGGGGGGAGTGAGGGGAGAGGAGTGAGGGGAGAGGAGTGAGGGGAGAGGAGTGAAAATTCTGAGTAGTATTTTGTGCCGCTTTGTTAGAGGGTTTTGATTGTATTTTGTTGGCTAGTTACTGATCGCTGAAAGCTGATTGCTGAAAGCGCATGGAAGGGTTTTGAGTTGGTTTTGACAACTGATCGCTGAAAGCTGATTGCTGAAAGCGCATGATAAGGATATAAAAATGGGAAATGATGGTCATCAGGCTGCGCTGCTGCGGTTGTTGCAGTTGGCGAGTCCGGCTTTGCCAGTCGGTGCTTACAGCTATTCTGAGGGACTTGAGGCGTTAGCTGAGGCTGGCAGATTGAGCGATCGTGAGGCGCTTGAAGGCTGGCTGGTGCAGGAGCTTCGGCATGGTGCCATTCGTGTTGAAACGGCAGTGATGGTACGTGCTTACAGAGCGTGCCAGTTAGACGATTGGGATGGGTTGAGTCACTGGAACCGCTGGCTATCGGCGGCACGGGAGACGGAGGAGTTGCGGCTCCAAAGTTTGCAGATGGGTCGATCGCTCTTGCGGCTGTTGCAGGATTTACACCTTGTAGAGCTACCGCAAAGTATTGGTTTACAAAAGGATGGCTGCCATTTTGCGATCGCCTTTGCCCTTGCAGCAGTACGATGGCAGATCGACTTGCCTTCAGCCATGCTGGGCTATTTGCATAGTTGGGTAAGCAATCTGGTCAATGTCGGTGTCAAGCTGATTCCATTGGGGCAAACAGCAGGACAGCAGTTGTTGTTGCAGCTTCAGCCCGCGATCGAAGGTGCTGTTGAGGCGATTTTGCTGCTACAAGATGACGACTTGGGCAGTTGCAGTTGGGGTTTAGCCCTGGCAAGCATGGCGCACGAAACTCAGTACAGCCGCTTGTTTCGGAGCTAGCTAGTCAGTAAGTCGGCAACTAGCGGTCAGCTTTAAACTCCAGACTGGAAGCTGAAGGCTAAAAGCTGAAAGCTAACCCAGAGTATTGATAAAGCAACGGCGATCGCTACACTTCTGACTACACTGAAAGAGGTCTCCCTGCTGTAACGAATGCTAATCAATCGCTTTTTTGCCGTGCTGTTCGCATTGTTGCTTACATTTGGTGTGTTTCCAGTGTCAGCACAGGCGGTCACAGGTACCAACTATTCGTCTCAATATGCGCCGCCGCCTTCTTACAGCAATGCTGAACTGGCGGGTCAAGATTTCTCTGGGCGATCGTTGCGAGTGGCAGAGTTCTCGAACGCTAACCTCAACCGCACAAATTTTGCCAATGCGGATCTGGCTGGTGCAGTCTTTAGCGCTTCGACGATGACGGAAACGAACCTGCACGGTGCTGATTTGACGCAGGCAATGCTGGATCAGGTGAAGCTATCGCGGGTGGATCTCAGCGATGCCGTTTTGGTGAACACGATGATGCTCCGAACCGTTTTTGATGCGGTGAACATTAACGGTACTGACTTCAGTGACGCGATTTTAGACAAAGTGCAGATTCGAGAATTGTGCAGCATGGCAAGTGGGGTGAATTCTAAGACGGGTGTGGAAACGCGGGAGTCGTTGGGGTGTAGGAATTAGAAGGTAAAAGGGAGAAGGTAAAAGGTAAAAGGGAGAGAGTTTTGAGTTGGTTTTGATTACTCCTCACTCCTCACTAACCTTAATGGAGCAAGTTATAGACAAGGGCGCAATGGTAATACAGCGTGTGGGTGTGATCGGTGGTGGGCAGCTTGCCTGGATGATGGCGGACGCAGCCGCTAAACTGGGCGTTGAACTGGTGGTGCAAACGCCGTCTTGTGATGATCCAGCGGTAAGTATTGCGGCAGGGGTGGTGCTGGGAGCGATCGATGATGCAACGGCGACGGCACAACTGGCGGCTCAATGCGATGTCATCACCTTTGAAAATGAGTTTGTCAACCTGGAGGCACTTGCACAACTGGCAACGCAGGGAGTTTGCTTTCGACCCGGACTGGAGGCGCTAAAGCCACTGCTGGATAAGTATCATCAGCGCTGTTATCTACAGAAATTAGGTTTGCCAACGCCTCAGTTTGCAGCTTGGGACAACACATGGCAGCAAGCGCTCGAAGAAGGCGATCGAAATATCCCGGTCTCATTTCCGTTTGTGCTGAAAACCCGTCGGCATGGGTATGACGGTCAAGGCACGTTCATCGTTAAGGATGCCCAGGCGTTGAATGGGGCGCTGGAGCAATTGGGAGACTCTCAGTTATTGGTGGAGACGTTTGTGCCGTTTGAGCGGGAATTGGCAGCGATCGCCGCTCGTTCCACTACGGGCGAGATTGTTGTCTATCCGATCGTTGAAACGCAGCAGGAGCAGCAGGTGTGTCAGCGTGTCTTTGCGCCTGCAAAGCTGAGTGCCGCGATCGCGGTGGAAGTGGAAGCGATCGTCCAGTCGCTACTCGATCGCCTGCAAGTGGTTGGTGTGTTTGGCATTGAGTTTTTTCTCACTGCTGATGGCAAGGTGTTAGTAAACGAGATTGCCCCACGCACGCACAACTCAGGGCACTTTACGCTGGATGCGTGCGAAACATCTCAATTTGAACAACAGTTGCGATCGGTCTGTGGTTTGCCGTTAGGTAGCCCAGCAATGCGGTCGCCCGGAGCCGTTATGGTCAACCTTCTAGGCTATGAGCAGTCTCAAAGTGACTATCAAGCCAAGCTACAGCAGCTAGCCGCGATTCCACAGTCTCATTTACATTGGTACGGCAAAAAGGAATCTCGTCCAGGGCGCAAGCTAGGACATATCACGGTGTTGCTGGAAGATACAGAGCAAGGAGAGGCGATCGCAAGTGAGATCGAAGCCATCTGGTACAGCACTTAGCAATCGGCGTTGATGGCGATTAGAACAGCGATTGTTACGCAATCAGGACTTGTCGTTATTTTGCATCCATAAACCCTTTAAGCAATGCCACAACAGGTTTAACAGCGGGATGATCGACTAATTCTTCCAGGGCAGTCGTACCACCTTCTTTGAGCGCATTCACCACACGGGCTTTAAGGGTAGGATTTTTCTCGATCGATTCGATCGCCTTGGCACTAATCATTGCCTGCCCTATGGTCGTACTGCTGTCGTAGTCATTGTCGAGTTGGTTTAGCAGCGCTTTGATCTCTTGTGCAGCTTGAGCCAGGTTCTGACTATTGTAGTGGGTGATTTTGTCGCGCATGACTTTATCACCTCCAACTTTATCGCCCATAACTTTATCGCCATTAATGCGATCGCCTTGCCAGTTGTAAGTTTTATCGTTGCTCATAGAATCTTGGGGTGGCACATAGCGCGTTGTGAATGACCCGTCGTCATGGTGAATGGTAACAGAATAGCCTTGACGCATTGCTTCAGCGTGTTTACCACGCACACCACGACCGAGCGTACTCAGGTCATACTCTGGCAGCATATCGTCATCAAGTTCAGAGGAGCGATCGTCAGACTGGGTCATAGAGTCTTGCCTCTCTGGGCGTACACAAGCGAGAACTAATTAACCGAATCCGGGAACCACGCTCTGTATAGACGACCAACAGCAACCGCCCCGTAGAAGAAAACCCAATGTCAATATAACGCTCTTCGTTTGGCGAATGTGTGGTGTCGGAAAGCGTCACTGCGTTGGGATCGAGGAAGACCGTTGCCGCTTCTTCAAAGTGAACATCATGCTGCTTGAAGTTGCGATCGTCTTTACGCTCATCCCACTCGAACTCCAATTGCATCGTCTGTCACTCGTGCTGAATCTTGTTGCGCCCGATCTTATCGTTGCCAACTTTATCGTTCCCCACTTTGTCGCCACCCACATAGTCGCCGTGGATGTGGTACTCAACAAGTTCATCACCTCGTTGCTTGTTGCGTCGGGCTTCGATCGATTCATACCCGTCTAAAAGTTGGCGCAGATTGAGTTTGAGCTTGAGTTTGCCAATGGGATAATCCTGAATGCCCATCTCTTCGAGTCCGAGAAGTTCCTGGTAGTCGATCGGTTCAATGTCTGGATAGTCGAGTAACGGAATTTTCTCGTCAACGTCCAGACCGGGGATGGTTTGATGGATGGCGGCGAACTGAGAGCGAATGGCACGCAGGAAACCACGACGACCATGTTCGGTGCCTGTGACGCGGATGAAGATTTTCTTGTCTTCCCGGTCTGCTTTAATCAACGCAATGTTTCCTTCGTCTGCCAGCACGACTCCGTTGCGCCAGTAGGTGTGCTGATGGATCTTGTCGTTCATGCGGACGATGAAACGAGAGATGATGCTGGTGGGCAGCACTTTATAGTGATACTGAAAGGGCAGCACGTCCTGCCAGTCTCCGGTGTAGGGTTCTTCTTTGGTCAGCAGGTCGGGCAGCAAAAACTTCTGGTCGTGGAAGCCTTCGAGGTCGAAGCAGAGTTCAAACTTTCGCATCATGTCGATGATGAATAGATGCTTATTGCGGGGATAGCGGGTGGGGTCGAGGATGTGAGTGAGGTGGCTGCGATCGAGAATGCCCCGGTGCTCAGTGATCAGTTGGTTGTCGTTGAGGATGCGATACACGCCGTTTGTCACCCACTGCGGATTGAGGACGTGGGTATCTTCTAAGCGTGGATCATCGCAAAAGTTGAGCACAATGCCGAGGTCGTGCAGAAAGCCGACGAGCGTGGTTTGGCTCAGGTCATCGGTGATGCCCTGCGTGTTGCAGAGCTGTTGGTACTCGGTGTAGGGGATATAGTCCTGCTTAATATCTTCCAACTGTTGCTTGAGCGTAAACCAGGAGAGGGGCAGCGGGTCGTAGATGTGTTCCAGCCCATCCACTTCTTGCGTAATGAGCGATCGCAGGGAGTCGATACCCTGACCCGTCTCGCAGGAGGTTTCCACAATGGCTTTGATCTGTGGGTACTTGGTCTGCAAGCCACGACGATCAATATCGAGCGGCTGTTGATCGACCTGATTGCCCACAATGATGATGGGCGAAGTGCCGCCAAAGCTTTGAATGATCTTGAGCCAGTATTCCAGTCGGTTCTCGTCTTCATCCTGACGGGCATTGAGCACCAGCAGGTAGAGACTGCGCTTGGTGAGAAAAAACTGATGGGTGGCGTGCATAATCTCCTGCCCACCAAAATCCCACACGTTGAGGCGAATGGTCTGCTCTTTGACGGGAAGCTGCCAAGGCTGAATCTGAATGCCCTCGGTTTTGCGCTCGTGTTGGTTAAAGACTCCCTCAATCAAGCGCTTCACTAAAGACGTTTTGCCAACGCTGCCCTGCCCGACGACTAACAGCTTTGCCTCGTTGAGCGGCTTCTTCTGCTCTTGCTGAAGTTGAAAGTAATAGTTGAGGATAATGACAGGATTACCTAATGTGTCCCAACCATCACCTAGTACCTCTGGCGGAATGGGCAGTGCGTTCCCTCGTAAACCTAGCTGTTGAAGTTGAGTGAGCCGTAACAGTTCCGGTGGCAGCGATTTCAGTCGATTGTGGCTAAGGTCAAACACACTAAGGTTGGTAAGTTGACCAATCTTCGGTGGTAACGCCGTCAGTTGATTGCCCCTAATTTCAAGCTCACCGAGGTTGGTAAGTTGGGCAATTTCGATTGGCAGTGTTGCCAGTTCATTGACACTGATGTCAAGCGTGGTGAGGTTGGTAAGTTGTCCAATCTCCGGTGGTATCGTCGTCAGTTGATTGTGGTTGAGGTAAAGAGTGGTGAGGTTGGTAAGTTGTCCAATCTCCGGTAGTAACGTTATCAGCCGATTGTCACCAAGGAGAAGCTCGTCGAGATTTGTGAGCTGACTGAGTTCGATTGGCAGCGTTGTCAGGCGATTATCGTGAAGATAAAGCGTGGTGAGATTGGTGAGTTGACCGATCTCGCTCGGCTGTGTTGTCAGTTG
>JBGTJW010000342.1:0-8914 GCA_041744955.1 Stenomitos sp.
ACCCTTCGCGTCCTGGCAACAGGTCTTGGATGCGTTCCCACTGCTCATCGCTCAGAGCGTAACGTCGAGTTGTCATGGTCGTTCTTGTCGCTATCGAATGTATCCCACATTCCAGCTTAACTAATTGATGACACGCCCTAGCGTTTTGGCTTACTTTCATGTGTGAGTTTGCCTCGATCGCACTTACTACAGAAAACACTTAAATGTTGAGTCAGAGCGATCGTTATGCCGTCCAATCCTCCACGACTAAACCTGGTACTTTACTAAAGTCGCTTACATTTCGAGTCAACAAGACTAGATTATGCAACATCGCGATCGCGGCAATTCTCAAATCCATCGTGGAAACACGAACTCGTTGCTGTCGTAAGTCATCAAAAACTGCAATAGCTTCGGCATCAAACGATAAAACTGGAGCTAGAGCAAAACCATCAAGGATCTCTAAAAGCAGCGCATAACCACGGGCTAAATCAGCATTTGTCTGGGCACGGTTAATGAAGCTATGAGCGCCAAGCACTTGCTCGTGGAAACTAACAGCCGACAGTGCAAAATCAGCAGGTTTGAATTGCTGCATACGAGCCACCAAACGAGCAAACTCCAGGCTTCGGCGTTGCTGTAGAAAGCTAATATGATCGGTATCGAGCAAATACTTCACGGTTGTTGGTCGTTTTCATCATCCCGCTTGTCAGCATGACGAAAGGCGCGTCCATACTCTAGAGCTTCATGAAAGGCTGCCTCATCAGAAACTGAACCAATGAGTTTTTCCAACCAGTTTTTAGAGTTTGGCTTTTCTTCAAGCTTGTGCTGAAGATCAGAAACCGCTGCTTCAAGTGTTACCAAGCGTTGCTCAAACGTTGTTTCGTTCAACATGGCGTTTCCTTCACAGCAATGAGCGACTGTATCCAAAATCAATCTGAGTATAACGTTGGGCTGAGGCAACGGGAAAGCCTGACATCTCAGATTGCTCAGTCCATCACACCTCTCACAGAAAGCATCAGAATACTGGAGTCGAAGCGATCGCTGGTTTCTCTGATGGTAGTTTGGTTTGTGGAGAGGGGCGGCGAGTTAAGTCTGATTGTAAGCGTTTAAAAATTCGTCCCTAGAAACGCCAACTTGTGTGCAGACTGCTCTCAAAGTGCCGCTTTTGATCTTGGAGTGGCTTGGCATGACCAATGGTGTTTCCGTGCCGTCTTCGTTAGTTCTCTTCATCACGATGTGTTCACGTTCACGCACTAAAACAAAAACCAGCAACCTAAACGCTGCGATGACTCGACGCTGTGGAGCATCTACTGGAAATTTCGCCCTTAAACAGCAATGCCTGCCTCAGCGATGAAAACTTCGATGGGAGGTGTATCGTCAAGAATTTCCTTACCGAAGACTTCAATGTAGCAAGCGATCGCTGACTTCACATCGGCTAAAGCTTCTTCGTAAGTATCGCCCTGACCAACAATCGCTCCTACAATCCCAACTGGATAAGCGACGTATCCATCTGAATGCTTTTCAATGACGATTTTAAATTGCTTCATGGGCTTCTTATAGCAAGAACATCAACGCTTAGGTCGGCTCGAACGTTGTTTGGCTACTAGCGTCAATTATATTCATCTTGCCACACACACCGTGTAACACGGGGTAATACTGGGAACCTTTATGATCGCACCCACCACAAGAAGCGTCAGAACGTTGAGTCAACGCGATCGCTAGTTTTTCTGATGGCAATTTGATTTGTGGGGAGGGGCGATCGTGCATAACAGTTGATCTGAACGGCAGCATATTACCTTTGCACCATTTTCAATAATGCCTACCCCAGCAAGTTATTACGCTACACCGTCAAGGAAAAACTGTAGCTAATCACGATGTCCCATTCGTGAACGAGCTTTTTCTCTTGATTCAAGTAAAGCTTCTAAGATTTCTTGACGCTCTGCTGATTGCCAACTTTCTATAAACCTCACTATGGCAATATTGACCATATCCTGTAAAACAGGGGCTTCAGAGCCAAACTCAGGTATTAGTTCCGCTCTAATGATTTGCAACTGTTGATGTAGATCGTCAGGAATTCGAGTACCAGCCATAAGAAAGTTAATGCTTGCACTCGCAGATTTTACTTGATTAAAGCTTGTAAACATGCTTACATGTATGTTGGCAAGCGGGCGAGAAGTATGTATAGTACAGACTATTATGGAGTTAAATACATGAGTACTATTTCTGCTGCTCACTTAATAAACGGCAAACTGCCTGTCATCTCTGTGTTTTCAGGAGCGGGTGGGCTGGATTTGGGTTTAGAAGCAACTGGTATTTTTGAAACACGTTGCTGTCTTGAGGTAGATAGCCACTCTTGTATTACTCTTCGCCATAACAGACGAGAAGGACGCAGAAGCGGAACTCATGATTTTTTAAGTAACGCAGTAGTACTGCGAAGGGACGCTTGGCAAGTAGAGGGAGAGACTTTACTAAGGGCTGCAAGATTGCATAAGGGGCAGGTAGCTCTACTGGTGGGAGGTCCACCATGTCAATCATTTTCAGTGTTTGGTCGTCGTCGAGGGATGGATGACCCGCGCGGAAATTTAATGTGGCGATTTATTAACTATGTAGAAGCTCTTGAACCTGAATGCTTTTGGCTGGAAAACGTGCCTGGCTTGCTAACAGTAGATGGTGGAGAGACATTTAAACAAGTATTGCAAGCTTTAGAATCTATTCATCATTATAAGGTCAAATATTTTGTTGTAGAAGCCGCTGATTACGGTGTTCCTCAATATAGAAAAAGAGTATTTATTATAGGATCACGCTCTGGGATTGAGCTTCCTAATAACTCACCAGCGGTACTAGCGACGCATGGTGGAACGGAGGAAACTAAAGGAGATGATGTTCAAATGGAAATTGATCGTCTACCAAGAGTTTGTGTTAAACATGCATTGATTGATTTATCTGAAGAACTTGGGAGTGTTCATAATCACATTGGCAGAAAGCACAGTGATGAGATTAGGAATAGGTACAGAAATTTAAGGTTTGGTGAGAGAGATTCTGCTACTAGAATTAATAAGTTACATCCAGATAGACCAAGCTACACAATTATTGTCGGTTCAGATAAGGGGGGTGGTAAAGGACATGTCCATCCTTTTCATCCGCGTGAAGTGACTCCACGAGAATCCGCAAGGATGCAAACGTTCCCAGATTTTTGGTACTTCTCTGGAACAAGTAGACACCCTATCAGGCAAGTTGGTAATGCAGTTCCTCCTGTATTAGCTGCTGTTTGGGCTAAATATGTAGCTATTAACCTGTTTGGCATCTCTTCAAGCACTATTAGAACAACTGATGAAATGCTTGTTTCCTTGGGGCAAACTCATTTGTTACCAATGTTTCAACAACCAACAATATGTACTAACAAAGAAGCAGGACTAGAAACCTTACCTACTCCTGAGCTTATACCTGTCTAATTGCTACTCAACCCAATCAACAAGTTGTTGAATTAATTCATCACAATCAGAAGTGCAAGCAAGATTAACATCGCCCTCTAGCCAAATAATGTTTATACCACGATCGTTAATGAGGTAGTTGAGCCACCAATCATCAGGTCGTTCCTGGGCAACGATACACAACAGAGTAGATTCTTGCGGAAACTCGTGAGCGTAACGATATCTATATTCGTATACTTGACTAACAGCTTTCCGGATTTGAGATATTACGTTGTTAGAGTTGCAGCTTTTCATCTCAAAAAGAATCTTTTTACCACTAAGTTCACCAGTCAAGTCAATATAGATGTTGTCTCTAGGTTCGTTGCATCCTCTAGCTCGAAGCTGCTCTTCTACTTTTCTAACTAGCAACCTATGATAAGCGTTGCTTTTTTGGCGTTTTAACTGAGTTAATTCAGGATCAGCAGTTGATTCATTTGCGCTAGATGTTCTTGATGGAGAACGAGAGGCTTGTCTTGAAGTTAGAGGAGGAAGACTTACTGTTGGCGAAATAGTGAATAGCTCATCAGCTTCTTCGCTATCATCTTGAGTTGATACAATTTGATTACTTGGCAAGCCTCCTGTTAAACGAGAATAGACATCCTGAGGTAATTTGCTTCCATCATAATATTGTGACCAGACAGCATCATAAGCCATTTGTTTAAGATGTGCCTCAATGGAGAGAGAACCATAGTCATAGAACTCTTCACAGAAGCTAGTCATGCCAGCTATTGTATTAATCATTCCCGACTTGACTCTACTTGATTCTAAGTCATTGCTTAGATCTAACATCAAACTCCCCTCAGAACGTTTGATTAAACCTGTTATTTCAAGAAAGTGAAAGTTTCGTTGAAACTCTTGGAGTTTTGTAGTAGAAGAGAGTTCCTCATCCTCGGATGATTCTAAGACTCTAGAAATCTCATCTTCAGAAGGATGTGGATGTTGATTAGTCAATGTATTATTGAACAGGCAAAATATTTCTTTGTGTGTCAACCTAACGCTTGAAAGGTCAATATTACTTATTTCAGCTTTCACCCTTAAAGCTCTTAAAATTAGTCTAAAAGGAACTACATTCACTTGTGCTTCAAGCAATTTTTTAATTGGCTTAAATGCCTTGTCGTTGATAAACGCTGATTTAGACGTATACTGTGTACCAACAATATAGGGATATTGCAGTAAGCTCAATTGAACTCTTGAAAATGCTCGAACGTTAGGTTCGTCCCCACAAAGAAGTTGAGATGCAGCACCGGAAAGCTTACATACCCACCTGTTCCCTTCGCGCACTACTATCAGGATTCCTAGATAGCTGGCGTAGGAGCTAAACTTATCACGGTAAAATGATGGATCTCTCTCACTCTCAATAGATCTGCCAGATAAAACTAGAAATCTATCGACTATGGCATCACGATCATAGGTTAGACCATCAAACTCTTTAAAGATCGTGGCAACGTCAATTAGATATTCTTCAAAGTCAGCTTCAGTACTCTGAAACTTATTTGCTAGAAAACGGATGATTGGCGGTGGGGATTGAATCATAAAATCTTGCTTTGTAGAGTGATGAACTCCCAATACTAGCCCAAGTTTGTTTAGTCATCTGCTGCCTACATCTGACCAGTTAATTTTCATATTCTGCATTACTGGTCATGTATTCTACCTGTTCTTCTATGTCGTCCCTCACCTATACCGTTGCCCGATCGCCCATATATATAGAGCTTGACGATCGCGATGGAACAAGTGTGGTTGGAGTGTTAAGTCGTTGGCAGGTGCGGGGATAAGAGACGATCGCCACTGAAGCTGTCACAGTCGTAACCAGAACTTCTGCTGTGATCTGTGCAGGAACGATCTACGCTGGAAAGAGCAGCAGAAAGGAACGCCAATGGTAACGACATCGCCCATCATCTACCCCGAATCAGACGGACTGCCAATGGCAGAGAACACGATCCAGTTTGAGTGGATTGTGTACATTAAAAAAGGACTGGATTGGCTGTTTATTGACGACCCATCGGTTTTCGTTGCAGGCGATTTGCTCTGGTATCCCGTCGAAGGCGATAACAAGCTGCGGCAGGCACCCGATGCGATGGTCGTGTTTGACCGACCCAAAGGCGATCGCGCCAGCTACCAGCAATGGCTCGAAAACGATACACCACCGCACGTTGTTTTTGAGGTGATTGCGCCCGGTCATACCATTCCTGAAATGACCCGCAAATTTCAGTTTTACGAGCGCTATGGTGTAGAGGAGTACTATATCTATGACCCCGATCGCGCCAGCTTGGGTGGTTTTTTGCGACAGGACGATCGCCTGGAAGCGATCGAATCAATGGAAGCATGGGTCAGCCCTCGGCTAAACGTCTGTTTTGGCTTAACACCAGAAGGCGATCTCGTACTGATTCGTCCCAACGGACAGCCCTTTGAAACCTACGAGCAAATTGCCGAGCGAGCCGAACAAGAGCGATCGCGGGCAGACCACGAACGCCAACGCGCTGATCAAGAACGCCAACGTGCCGAGGCTGCCGAACGTCGCGCCCAGCAAGCAGAGGCTGAAGTGCACCGGCTCAAAGCGCAATTGCAGGCGCTTGGACATAACCCTAATGATGCGACGAGTTGAGGATTTATCACCATGCAAATGTTAGACCGACCATTAGACCGCACTGCGGATGATCAATTGACGATCGCCGGACGCACCTTTAAATCACGCTTGATGACGGGCACTGGCAAATATCGCAACTTTGACGAAATGCGCCAGTCCATCGCTGCCAGCGAGTGCGAGATTGTCACCGTTGCCGTGCGGCGTGTGCAAACCAATGCCCCCGGACACGAAGGACTGGCAGACGCACTGGATTGGACAAAAATCTGGATGTTGCCCAACACCGCAGGTTGCCAAACCGCAGACGAAGCGGTGCGCGTGGCTCGTTTGGGTCGCGAAATGGCAAAACTGCTGGGTCAAGAAGACAATAACTTCGTCAAGCTGGAAGTCATTCCCGACTCCAAGTATCTGCTGCCCGACCCGATCGGCACTCTCGAAGCGGCTGAAAAACTCGTCAAAGAAGGTTTTGCGGTGCTGCCCTATATCAATGCCGATCCCATCCTGGCAAAGCGGTTAGAAGAGGCAGGCTGCGTGACGGTCATGCCCCTTGGTTCGCCGATCGGCTCTGGGCAAGGGCTGAACAATGCTGCCAATATTCGCATCATCATCGAGAATGCTACAGTGCCAGTTGTGGTCGATGCAGGCATTGGGGTGCCCAGTGAAGCCGCACAGGCAATGGAACTCGGAGCCGATGCACTGCTGATTAACACCGCGATCGCCCAAGCGCAAAATCCGGCTGGCATGGCACGTGCGATGCACCTAGCCGCGATCGCTGGACGACTTGCTTACCAAGCGGGGCGCATTCCGATCAAAACCTACGCCAGCCCTAGCTCTCCGACGACGGGAACGATTGGATAAGCCTGTTAGGAGCCAGCCCTAACGGGCGATCGCCGAATCTTTTTAACAGTAGTTTGAGTTATTCCTGATTTTTTGTTACGATTCTTGAAATATTTGAGGATAACTTATGCGTTACACCGTTGAAGAAGGTGGTCGGTTAAATAACTTTGCGGTTGAGCCAAAAATGTATCAAGCCGAGCCACCCACTACCAATCAAAAGCGCAACTACATCATCATGAGTGTTGGAGCGATCGCGTTGATTGGTGGACTCCTCTTCGTAGCGGCATCTGTGTCGTAACTGCAATCGTTTTGACATCAGCTTTTTGGTGGTTTTTTAAGAAAAATCAAACTCTCTAGACGGAAAGATGGAACGCAACCGGGTTGCTTGCTGAGTGCAGGTGCCCGGTTTTTTTGGGGACGATTGGCTGGTTCAGGGAATGTCAGCCAATCATCCTGAGCAAAGCCCCAGCCGCTGAAAAGAGTTGTATTCGCTCCAAACCCAGACGGCTTCGTACGACCCGGCGTACTATCTGCAATGCAACTCGCTGACTGTTCTCTAACGGCTCCTCCTGCTGGCGATCGCGCACTTCAGGTCTTCTCGGGACAAAATCAAACGGCATACCTGCGCTTGAAGCTGGCACTCAGCCTGGGGCTGCGCCGACAAATTTTTCTGGCAGTCTGCGACGATCTGGCACTGCGTAACCGCATTGCGGCTCGCCTCTATGCCGAACTGGCATATCCGTCGCCCAAACTGTTGGCAACCGAGGTGCCAGCCCCACCAGACGGCTCGGCTAGCGTCATTTCACCGCTGGATCATCGCCTGTCGGTGATTGCTGACGAACACGACTCCTCCACACCGCCAAAACCGTCGCGACCATCGCGGTTGCTCTATCCTCGGTTGGTGAGCCTGAACCTCAACCTGAGTGAACCGAACCCGATGGTGCAGATTGCTGAGTGGTTGGCTGAGTACCCACCACCAAAAGGTTGCCAGCCTCGATTGCGATCGCCCGGGTTTCAAATTTTAGGCGTTGAGCGCCTGACTCGTCAGTCCGCTCCTGTGCAAAAGCGGTTTCTGCATTCGCTCCAGCAGATCGAGCATTACCTCTCTTGTTTAGAGTCCCCGCTCCTGCTCTGGTTGCCGCGCCCCTGGCTCAATGCAGTACAGCAGTCTGCTCCTGACTTCTGGAACTGGCACACCGCTCTGTTTGAATTTGAGGGCGACCCCACTCCTGTGCGCTCCGTTGCCGTGCGGCTAGTGACTCACAGTGCAGCAGCAGCCCAGATCCAGAACGTCAGCAGCGAGTCACCTTTGCAGGACACAGTACCGCAGGCAAATGCCAAAAGTCAGGCTGTTGTAAAGCTGGTCGATCGTGCCAGTGACATCACGACAGAGGCATTCACCACGACACCCGCAGCAGAACTGTCATCACAGGAACCGTCCAAGGAAAATCTGTGGGATATTCTCAGTCACGATCTGGCGCTGCTGGATGCTCCCAAGCAAATGGCAGCCGAGCAAGAAGTATCCAGGCAAGAGGTATCAGAACAAGAAGCATCCGAGCAAGAGGTGTTATCACGATCGCAACCGCTAGAACCCTGTGATCGCGACCTAGCTGCATTGCCTGCGATCGTAACTGCTGATAGTGAGGCTGCGATCGTCCAGCCAACCAATCCAGCAAACGAGGCGGCAAAGCTTCTACCAGTGGCTCCGGCAGTCGTACACTCTACGGCAAGCGTCCTACCAGTTGTAGAGCTGACTGATACGCCGACACCGCTACCGACTGCCACTGCCGCTACTCCCGATCAAGGTCAGGCAGCACTGGCATTAGCCGATCTTACCCTGGCAGTGATGGCTGAAGAGGTGGGCAAAACACCTTCCAGTCAAACTGCCATCATCATTCAGACCTTGCAGCAGATTGAGCAACTGCATTTGCAACAGGCTCCCAAAGCAACGCTGTTAGCGGCATACCAAAATCTGGGCAATCTTTGCCGCGATCGAATAGAGCAGGGGGAAGCCTCTTCGCAACATTTGCTGTTGACAGTCTGTGTGTAT
>JBGTJW010000343.1:0-9383 GCA_041744955.1 Stenomitos sp.
TGGTTTGGGTTCGGTTCAATGCCTTTGCCAAGCAAGCAGGGCAAACAATCTATCAACTCAAACATGGTTTGCTAGACGATTACCTGTGCCAGCAACTCAAAAATCCATCGCTCAAAATGGCTTTTGCGTAAGTCCTATTTAGTTAGAAAATCAGCAATTTGGCTAATCTGCTCACCCATTGATATTCGCTCCGCTTAACTCCATCTCACTGAAGATCTCTAATGCCAAGTCATATACAACAAATGTGACCATCAACGTCTCGCCGGAAAGCCAAGCAGAGACAGACGAAACCAACGTATCTCCTGAACCAATATCTCAAGCCGTATAACTCTTGATTAGACATACTCCGTCCGTCTATCTACTCTGAATGAGGGATATAGACGGACTCTCGCAGTCTATTTGCCCTGATTCGAGTATTTAGACTGAGACCTCGTAGTCTAATCACCCAAACAAGGATCTTAGATTGCGCGGTCTCTGCATATTAACCTTGGACAAGAGCAAGAGACCAAGGCGATCGCTGGGTTAACTGTCCTTTGAGCAACGGTGCAAGGAGGGGGAAAGGAGAAAAGTCGATGGCATAAGGGTTTGAGCACTTGTGCCAGTTGGCGGCTAGTTTAGCAGAGAAAGCGCTAGTTGATCGTTAGCCACGCTGATCAATCGGCACCTTAGAACCAACAACTACACCTCTAACCCGGTCAGAGTGATCGGGTGCTTTTTTGCCCGCTGCACCATCAGTTGATCAGGTTGCTGATCACTGGGCCAGGACTCATTGCTTTAGCGTTCGCCTCCAGTCCGTGGACGAGCCTCACTGAGCCAACGCTGGTCACTGACCTTTGGCTGAGACCGCGGGTCACCAAACGTTGATCTTACCTGTACGACCGTTGTTACTTCTGAAGCAAACAGAGGCAGTCTAGGAGAAGGATGCGTCTCAGTCCGTCAAGCATCGCTCCCAGACATCTACCCAAGGAATGCAATCATGGCCAATAGCCAACTCAGTCGTCCTGGTCAAGCAAGGCTCGAAATTCACGGTCGACCGGGCCAAGTGTGGGGAAGTGTTGTGATGCCAACTAGTGGCAAAGCAACGATGAGAATCGTCGGTGATACGCTCCATACCAGCACGAAAACCGCCTACGGCTTAGAAAAGAAGGAAACGCAGACTCGGATCCAGAGCATTGACTCGGTTGAAGTGGTAGAAGGACGGCTCTGGTGGCTACTCGGGCTTGGTTTTTCTACTCTGCTGTTTTGGGGGATTGGCATCGTGTTTCTTGTGCTCTTCTTCGTGCTCAAGCAGAACTGGATGGTCGTGCATACTCCTGGTTCCCCGCTCATCCTGTTCTACAAAAAAGCTGAAAATGTTCAAGACTTTTGCACCAACCTACTCAACCTTTCTCGCCAGCTCAATGCTCCGGCTCTGCCCAGGCAACAACCTTCTGCCCAAGCCACTAGACCAGTCAATCCACGACCGGTTCCCACTGCCGGTTGAGCTTTAGCAGTGAAAAGACTGGCTGGGGCAGTGGCGACCCGCCTGGACAAACAGCAGCGCTATGGCTACACCCTGACGCTGAAGGTCAAGTATGCCGACTACCAGCAGATGACTCGGGCTCAAACAGCGACAGGGCTACTACGGGATGCGGCAACGCTCTACAGCCTTATCAATGCCCGGTCGCTCTCCGCAGTTCGGCTCCACGTGGACAGCAGGCTGTAGCCTGTGCCAGTTTGGTGGGTCGGGTAACTCAACTCGTAGCACCAACGGTTGCCTTTTTGGCGTCGAGAGGGCGAAAAAGGTATGGGAATGCTTGGAATAGAGAGAGCACCCAGCCTACTGTAGCCCTCCTGACGGCTCGCGTTCCTTCGGCACAAGATAACTTTGCTGCCAAGCCGGTCGCAGCGGCAGCTTGCCCTCCTGAAGTTCTGCCTTCCATTCTGAATCGGCTAAGCGTGTAAGTCCTGATAGCTTGAATTCGTAGTGGCTTAAGACGGGACCAGCATACATCATCCGCTCGGCTCCATTCTCTACAGCAAGGACGAGCATGTTGACATTCCCAATCGCTTCATGCAGGACACAGCCTGGATCACCTACCTCAGCAGCCGGCAAATCAGTGTGGACATCTGCCACAATGGCATCCCATTCCCAATAGTCCCGCTTGTAGAAGAGACCGAAATACCAGCCTGTATAGGTTGGTCCGCCCGAAGATAGATGAATCACTTCGACGATGGTTTGCAGAAACTGCAGCTCTGTTTCGGAGAACGGTTCTTGCGCTAATTCTTTCCGAGCCAGCTCTTTCAGCACCGCCAGCTGCTGGGCAAAGTTCTGGAAAAATTGCACCTGATGTTGTTGCTGCCATTGTAGTTGGGCTGGCAGCACTAACTTCTGTAAGAGTGCGGCAGCGCGCACAGCCATCTTCTCAAAGCAATCCCAAAAGGTCAGCCGTGGCTCTACAAAGCCAGCGGGATAGCAGCAGGTGATTCCCATAGAGGAAGACTGCTTAACGTAAAGGATAGTATCGTGACGCAGTTGTGTCCAGGAGGCGAGTTGCGTGTTAAGTGTCTTCATCGCCCACGCACGGGTGCGCATGGTTTCTGGATACTCAGCACTGGTGGTGGGAGCCGACAGTGCGCGTAGCGTTGCCAACCAACAGAGATAAAGATTGTCGTCCCATTGGTGATCATTCAGGGCATCGATCGCCTGCCGTAGCGCCGCCAAGTTGTGCTGGTAAGGCAACCCATCTCTTAAAGGATGCCCCTGTGAGTTGGTCATGGCTGCCACTAAGTTCGGCACCACCTGATCATTCGCTAAGGCTGCAAATGCCACATCCAGACACGTAGGAATGCGCCGTTGAACCTTCTCACCATCCCACTGAATGCGATCGAACACGACTTGAGCGAGCACCCAGCTATCTAAGACAAACTTTTGCCCCATGAACGTGAAAGCGGCGGGTAGTGGGCTGGGTTGTCCCGTAGGAGCAACATCATAGGGATCCGCGATCGCTTGTCCTCCCTGCGATGCATCAGTCAGCTGTGCTTGCAGTTGCACCAACCGCTCCAAGTGCTCAACATCATTGAGAGTTTGCATGTTTACGTCCTTGAGTAGCTGATCCAAGTGAGCAAAGGTGAGGGAATCACTCTGCCCCACAAACGTTTGGAGCAGTTCATCAAATTGCTGCCACTGCTCAAACTTGCCGGACTGCTGCAGTAGGTGATAGAGCACAACAGCTGCACCTAGTTCGCGTGGAAAGGCTGTTGTAGCGGTGCCAGCAAGGCGGAAGTCGATCGTGCCACACCACATCATGCCCCGGAAATAGCGCTTCAACTGGTCAGAATTTTCGTAATGACCGCGAGGTTTGAACTGGGAGTAGTCAACCAGTCGCTTCTGTCCAAACAGAGCCACTTGCTGCAGCTGTTCTTGTCCAATCGCGGTCAGCGTCTCGGTGACTCGTGGCGTTTGCCCTAGAACCGTTTGGATCAGCACTGGATTAGGCTGTGGTCTCAGTTCATCCTGCTGCAGAAGCGATCGCGCCACAGCAAGAAAGTAGTCCACATCTTGCAAGCTTTCCCGCAGTGGACCGTTGCCGTATTGCTGCCAGACGGCAGGCAGCTGCTCTGCCATGCCTTGCAGTAGTTCTGTCAGCGAGTGAAAGAGATAGTTCGCTTCCAGCTCTTCTAGAACGGCATCATAAGAACGGTGCCAGGCGTGCAAGATGGCATCTGCCGACACAAAGACGGGTAAATCATTGCTATAGAGGCGGTAGAAAAGTTCACTAAAGCTTTGACCACCCAACCGTTCACTGACCACAAAGCCCTGCTGCTTGAACACCGCCAATTCTCGCTCCGTCAGCCGAAAATCAAACGGACGTCGCTGTTTGCTGCTGGGTTGCTGTTGCCGTTCTGAGGGGTCACAGTGGAAGTCCTGCCAAAACTGAGCCGTCGTGGGGTCCCAACTCAGCTGCGGTAAGTAGTGCGCGTGGCTGGAGAAGCGTTGAGCAAAGGCTTGCGGAGAGAGTTGCCCAACCTGCTGCAAGGCAGCATGAAAGGCGTTTTGCACCTTCACACTTAAACTATCGTCACTCAACGGTAAAGGGGTTGGCTTCGCAGCCGTCTGTGGCTCTGCGAATTGGTCATCAGCCTGCGAATAAGGTGCCATACTGCTCCTGGTAGTTTCGTCAAATGGTTTTCGGTTTCATAACAAGCCATCTGTAGATACCCCTGTTGCTTGCTCGCGCCGTCGTGATGCTTCAGGACTTGACGGTTCCTATTGACGAGCAAGACTGTAACTCAAAAAAATATGCTCATCGATGCCTTAAGGTGTGCTCACTGGGTGCTTTAGGCCGACTGAAGGCGCAGGGTCAGACGAACCGTGGTGTTTATAGATGGATCGGGTTGCCAGGTGAGCAACATGCGGCGAATTTTCTTAACTGCCGTTTCTTTCCCTTCTTGCAGCGTAGAAGCTTGCTCATCCAAGACAACCTGACGAACACGCGCGTTGGCCACTTGAAATTCAAACGCAAGCTCACCACTGAAGCCCAGTGGGTAGTGAATTGACTGCAACCGTTCGATGAGCAAATCAATTTCTCGCCGTGCGACTCCTGCTACACTCACAACCTGTAAGCGCTCACCAACCGTTTCAATCGGAGGCGCAGCCTGTCGCTCCTGAGGGTGATAAGACGTTAGAGTAACCTCGCTGCTAAGCCCGCTTAACGGCACAGAACAGGGCATCATATCAGTAGAGGTAAATATAGAAGTAGTCATAGTAGCCTTCGTCATGGCTGGCAACACACCAGCCGCGGCACCACCAAAAACACTGACATGGCTGATGCCTTCGGGCATTTCCACAGACACCTGTACTGAGACGGCTTGTGCTTGAGGATTGACTCGCGCTTCATCGCTGATAGCAACGAACGCTGTATAAGGCGACAGAAGTTGATAAGCCAGCGCCGTATGGGTGACCGCGGCTACGCAGGCTTTGGTCTCGCCACTCATCATGTGATTCATCAGGTCTTTGATACGCGCACGCCCCCAGAGTTGAGCGATCGCAGGCTGACCTGTGGCTTCAAACTGAAGGTGGAACGTTTGCTGATAGCGCTTGCCCCCTGCTGCAATCCCTGAAACGTGCAGCTTCCCGGACACCCGATCTGCTTTGCGACCAAAGATGACCAGGGGCTGTTCGGCAAATAAATCGGGTGGAGTGGGCGGATGCATGATCGGTGGTTCGCCAGCCCCTTCCCAACGGAGATGCAGATTCGTCAGCACGGGGTTGTTAATCTGCCGGAAGAACTGCTCAGCAACGTCTGCTGTGGGCTCATCATGTCGCACAATGCGGGAAACACCCCGACCACACTCGGCAAGCCGGTTAAGCAGAAAACGGTTCACTGAACTGCCCGCGCCGAAGCTATAGAGCCGATTCCCTGGCTGTAGCTGCTGCTGTACCTCGGCCAGAATCTGATTTTCGTTGCCAATATAGCCATCCGTCAGTAGGACGATGCTCCGCAATCGCCCTGGCTGCACAAGGGGAAAGTGCAGCATAGCTCGGATACCCCGCAGCAGCTCTGTGCCACCCTCAGCCTGCAACTGGTCAATGTAATGCAGGGCGCGTACCTGGTTTTGGGGCGTATTGGGCAGTGGCAACGGCGACAGTTGGCGTGTCGTGTCTGAAAAATCAATGATGCTAAAAGTGTCATCGGGATTTAACCCCTGAATGAAGCGGCGCATCAACTCCTGGCACTTCCATAGTGGATCGCCCTGCTGAGAACCAGAGGTATCAATCAGAAACACCACATCCTTGGGCACCAGGTTGTCCGAACGATACTGGAGTGCCGGAATGAGGTAGAGGGCGAAATGTCCGCCGCGCTCATCCGCTTGCGTCAGGATCGTCGCCTGGGTGTTGCTGCCAGCCACTTGATACCGCAGAATCAGATCTTTGTTGGGAAGCGTGTCTGCACCCGCGAGTTGCACCCGCAGGGTTTGCCCTTCTTGTTCTACCTGGATTTGATGGGAGGGCGAAACAACTCGTTGCACCGGCATCCCAGCATCGATCGTCACCGTCACACGGATGTCATGACTGGAGCGACTTCCTTCCGGCAGGATGGGGGCATTTAAGCGAGAAGCATCAGGCACCAAATCGGTATCCTGGTTACGGGTCAGGGGAGCGATCGCTGTACCGCCCCCCATCCGCTCATCTTCAATGGTGATACCTGGAATATAGCGAGGCCCTACAACCATCGGGAAGACAAATTCGTAGTCACCCCCTTCGAACGTCAGACTGGCAGTGTAGCGAAGCATAACCTCGATCGACTCGCCGGGTTGGATGTTGGCAAGGGACTGAGTAAAGATATTGTCCCGCTCTTGCTCTAGCAGTCCCGCCGTATGCCCCTGTTGCTTTGCCTGCTCGTACAGTTGTTGTGCTTCCTGGCGTTTTTTGATGCTGCCTTTGATGGTGCGATCGCCCAGCCGCAGTTCCATCTCATCTACGGCTGCTTGATCGGGCAAGGGGAAGACGTAAGTGGCTTCTAAGGGGATCGTGAAGGGATTGGCAAAGGTTTGAGTGACTTCTACCCGTGACACGTTCCCCGCAATGTGGGCGTTGACCGCCGTATGCTGGAGGGGAAACACAAGCGGTGGTCGATTGGGTACCTCGACAGATAAGCCACCGACTTGGCGTTCAAGACTTTGCATTGGGGTCATCGCTGGCGTTCCCTCCACATCAGGTTTGCTTGTTTCCAGCGTAAGAGCGGATCACTGCAAGAAAGGCTCACTTTAGTGCTCACCTCTGTGCTCAGTCGTGCTCAGTTTATCTCCGTATGCTCAAAAATAAGCCAAAATCAAAGCACTCTGACGGCGGTGCCACCCTGGCTGAAACGCGGTCTGATTAGCAGTTAGACCGTCATCACCTCTTTCTTGATCAACCAAAGCTAAACGCGTATGGGTAGCACAAACTCGCTGAAAGCATCGGTTGCCGGTTTGGCAATGGTTGACCAGGCACGACGGCAACGTGGCTGGACGAAAACCAGTACCGCCCGCTGGTGGCAAGACGCTCACACTTCCAGAGCTACCTTGCGGCGATTTTGGCAGGGTGACCGCATTCAGCACGATATTTTCATTGCCCTCTGTCAGGCCGTAGGCCTTAGCCAGTGGGAACAGATTGTCGATCGAGAGTTGCCCACTGTTGAAGAGGCTTTGCCTGAACAAACAGCGCTTGTTGTCAATCACCTGTATGACCTCGATGAAGCGCCTGATGTGGAACGCTTTTATGGGCGCTATCAGGAGCTCAATCTCTTGACTGAATGGATGGTTGTCGATCGCTGCAAGCTGTTGACCATTTTGGGTATGGGTGGTGTCGGCAAAACGGCACTGGCATTGGCGCTAGTAGATCAGCTGGGAAACCAAGGAACCAAGGAGCAAACGTCCTCCACACAATTTGCTCCTGCCTTGCCTTTTGAATGCATCCTCTGGCGATCGCTTCAGGTGGCACCGACCTTGCACCAGCTACTCGATAGTCTCTTGTATACATTTTCCATGGGGCAACCCATGCACACTGCCCATGAAGTACAAATAGGTCGTCTCCAGCTATTACGTTATTTGCAGACACGGCGCTGCCTGTTAGTGCTGGATGGGTTGGAAGCAATTTTGGATAGCAACAATGCCTATCGCTCAGGCTACGAGGAGTATGGCGAATTTTTCCTGCGGTTGAGCCGCGATCGTCACCAGAGCTGTCTTCTGGTGACGAGCCGGGAGCGACCACCAGGCTTTGACGGTGAGGGCGAGAAGGTTCGCTGCTTGACTCTGCGGGGGCTATCTACAACTGCCGCTCTAGACTTACTGCAAAGCCGATCTTTTACCAGTAAGGAACAGGGTTTACAGGCACTGACTAGGCTCTATGGTGGCAACCCACTGGCACTCAAGTTAACAGCTCCGCTCATTCGGGATCTGTTTGATGGCAACGTGCTTGCCTACTTAAATCAGCATACGGTGATGATGGGCAACCGCCTCCGTGCCATGCTTCAGCAACAACTACGGCGGCTGTCTGCTCTGGAGTGGGCGATCGTTTACTGGCTGGCAATCTGGCAGGAACCCATCTCTCTTTATCGTCTGCAAAGCCATCTTCTCGATGTGCCTGATGCCGCCGCACTGTTAGAGAGCATTGTGAGTTTAGAAGAGCGAGCGTTCGTGGAGAAGCTGTTCCTTCAGGCTGAGCCATTGCTCACGCTCCAACCCTTTGTGATGAAAGCGGTCAGCGAGGCCTTAGTCAAGCAAGCTGCCGAAGAGCTTTGTCAAGCAATCCAAACCAATCAGATCACCCATTTTCAAGTCATCCGCACCCACTGCCTCCTGAGACCGGGAACAGACAATCTTGCGGGCAATCGCCTCTTGACCCAACTCCGCGACCAATTAGGTCCGTTGGCTGGTAGCCAGCTGCTGCGATCGCTGAGTCGTCTGCTGCCCCTTTTGCAATCACAGTCTCCTTTTGCAGTCGGTTATGCCGCACACAATTTCGATGCACTGCTCCGCCTCCTGACTTGAAACAGCCTGACATCAGGGCTGCCTCACGTGATGGCAAGCATGTCATGATTACTCTGGGAGCGCGTGCGGTAGGGCTAGAGCACGCACGCAAACAAGTCAAGGTGCTGAAGCGCGCTGAAACATCGATCAGTTACGAGCGCTTCGCTACAGGTCAACCGATACCACCGTTGCATCGGCAGCTAGGCGTCTCAAAACTCGTCTCCCAATCAAAGCCTCAAAAGCAAGCGGCAGCAACGAGTTTTGAGACAAACCGGCAGGATTCTTTCACTGAGTGGCTTTGCGAGCGAATCGGCCATCGCTGTTGAGACAGCCTTACAAGCAGCTTTAGCGAAAGCCCTACCCTACAAAGCTTTCACGCTGCCCTGTCTCAATATCCACCGGATACCGTTGGCGAACTCCGATTGGGATCACATGCCTCTGTTTTAGCTGTAAATTTCCGCATGCTTCTGCACTGATTTTTCAACGCTGTTTTGCACTTTGAGTCAATTTCCCGCTGCTCACCCTGACAAATAGGGTTCATGCCAATGCGTCTGTTAAATGACCAGTCATTTCAAGGATTGACTGAGAGGAAAAATACCGCCAAAAAGAGTGTACTCTATTTGTCACCTAACATCCCGCCTCACCATGTCCCTCTCGATCGCGTGCTATCTTCGGATCTCTTCTCGCACCCAGAAAACGGATAGTCAGAAAGCCGAAATTGAGCAATGGCTAATTCGCCGCAGGCACGAGCAAGCATCCGTGCAGTGGTTTGAAGATAAGGAATCTGGCGAAACGTTGAAGCAACCTGCATTTGAATAGTTGCTCGTTTCGCAACTAAACATGAAGAAAGTGAGCATTTGTAGAAGTTTTTGATTTGACTTCATTTTGAT
>JBGTJW010000344.1:0-28377 GCA_041744955.1 Stenomitos sp.
CCTCCCCCCATGAGTGCTCTCAGCCGCCGCCGCTTTATGGCGCTATCGACTACCACCCTAGCTCTGTTAGGGGCTTGCAAGGGGCAGCCGTCCTCCCTGCAACCGAAGCGGGAATCGATCGCTCAGCAAAACCAGACTACCAACCAGCCCACTCGCTCCAAAGCTACGACCCCCACTCGTATTGTTGCCCTGGAGTGGGTCTATGTGGAAGCTTTGCTAGCCTTGGGAATTCAGCCCGTGGGGGTAGCAGATATTCGGGGCTATCAAAAATTTGTCAACATTCAACCTCAACTAGCGAAACAGGTGGTGGAAGTGGGCACTCGCCCAGAACCGAGCCTGGAAACCATCGCTCAGTTAGAACCCGATTTAATCCTAGGGGCAGCGTTTCGGCATCAAGCCATCCTGGATACGTTGCAGGCGATCGCTCCCACTCAATTGTTTAACCCCTATCCAGAACCGGATCAGGGAAATCAGTTAGTCGAGATGGAGCAGACCTTTCGCCAAATTGCTGCTACCGTCGATCGCACCGAGCAGGGTGAAACTGTACTGCAAACGATGCGAGCCAAATTTAGTCGAGCGCAGCAAGCCTTGCAAACTGCAAACCAACTAGACCGACCGTTTGTCCTAGGACAGTTTCTTGAAGGTGCGCCTCAACTCAGGTTATTTACAGATAATGCCTTGGCGGCTCAGGTGCTAATTTCTTTAGGGCTAAAAAATGCCTGGAGCGGCACGATCGATCCGTTTGGTTTTAATACAGTCTGGCTGGAGGCACTACCGGCGATCGAACAAGCCCAGTTTCTCTACGTTGCTCAACCAGGTGATGCGTCGTTTCAACAATTGCAGCGGAATCCAGTGTGGCAAGGCTTAAACTTTGTCCAACAAAATCGCTTCTTCGCGTTAGGCAGTGACACCTGGCTGTTTGGTGGTCCTTTGTCGGCTCAGTTACTGAGTGAAACTGTGGTCAATGCCCTCACTTAAACGGTTAAGCCGTTGGATGCCTGCTGCCCGCTTGCCCTCTGCTCAGGCAGGAGCTCCGGCTTCACACCAGAGCGCGATCGCCGCGATCGTGGGTGGGGTGGGTAGTCTACTGCTGCTCGCTCTAGTCTTACTACATACCCTTCAGGGACAAGAAGGACTGAATGTGATGACGGTGTTGGCAGCAATTTTCGCCCCCCAGGACACTGCTGCCCACCAAATCCTTTGGTCTTTGCGCTTGCCACGGGTAGGCATGGGCATTTTGGCAGGCATGGCGCTGGGTATGGCTGGAGTTTTGTTCCAGACGATCACGCGGAACCCGCTGGCCTCTCCCGATATCCTGGGCGTGAATTCTGGAGCTTACTTCGCCATTGTTCTCACGACCCTTTTTGCGCCCGGATGGATGGAGCGATCGCCACTCCTGGTTGCCTTGACAGGAGGGCTATTGGCGGCAGGCTTGGTGTATGCGATCGCGGCTAGTGTCAAAATTACGCCTACTCGTCTAGCCTTAGCTGGCTTAGCAGTCTCTCTAACCCTGGCAGCCTTGACCGCCGCATTGCAGCTATTTTATGAGAATGAAACCGCTGGGCTGTTTTTCTGGGGAGCCGGTTCCCTGGTGCAAACCGATTGGAGTGGCAACCTTTATGCATTGCCACGCCTAGCAAGTGCTGGACTGGTGGCGTTACTGCTGTCCCAGCCCTTAGATGTGTTGCTGTTGGGAGAAGACATGGCGCGATCGCTGGGGCAGCGCATACAACTGATTCGCCTGATCGGTATGGTGGTGGGCGTGTTCCTTGCGGCTGTGGTGACGAGTGTGGTCGGGGCGATCGGCTTTGTCGGGTTACTCTCGCCCCATCTGGTGCGTTTGATGGGGATACGAGTGCATCAATTTCTGTTACCCACTGCTGCCCTCTGGGGAGCCGTCCTCTTAGTAGGGGCAGACAGTCTGGCGCAGTCCGTGACTACCAATGTTAGTGAATTACCCACTGGCAGCATGACCGCCCTAATCGGTGCCCCCTTTTTGATTTGGCTAGTCCGTCAACCCGCCGTCTGGAGTGTGAATAGTGGGCGTGATTCTACCCGCACGGTCTCTGCTACTGGCAAACCCGTTAAAGTTGCTGACTGGAAGTTGATGGGTGGAGCCATCGTCGTGCTGCTAGGGGTGCTGTTCCTGGGATTAACGCTGGGCGATGTGTCCCTGAGTGCAGCAGAGTTAGTTAACACGATCGGCGGCAGTGGCAGCCCGTTATCCCAGCGTATTCTCTTGCACCTACGGCTACCTAGAGTTTTGACCGCCGCGATCGCCGGAGCCTCGCTGGCAGTGAGCGGACTCTTACTGCAAGGGGTGGTTCGCAATCCACTGGCGGGACCTGAATTTTTGGGCATTACCTCAGGGGCGAGTCTAGGAGCCTTAACCATCCTGGTTCTGTTTCCTGAAGCTCCAGTAGAAATGATTCCCGTAGCGGCGATCGCAGGAGCCTTCATCACCTTTGGACTGGTTTGTGCCGTTACCTGGCGCGATGGCTTAGCCCCAATGCAACTCGTTTTGGTCGGACTTGCGGCCACTGCTTTCTGCGCAGCCGCGACTAACTTACTGATTGTGCAAGCAAAACTACGAGCAGCCCAGGCAGTAATCTGGCTAGCTGGCAGCACCTATGCCCTGACCTGGAGCGAACTGGGACGGCTGATCCTCTGTCCGCTAGTGTTGCTCCCCCTGGCTTGGTGGTTTGCTCGGTGGCTAGACCTGATGGCTCTGGGGGATGACCTGCCGAGAATGCTGGGCATCAAACTGCAACGTGCCAGAGGGATACTACTGGTGATCGCCGTTGCCTTAGCAGGAGCCACCGTTGCCACAGTAGGAGCCATCAGTTTTGTGGGACTCATTGCCCCCCAAGCCGCTCGTGTTTTAGTGGGCAGTCACCATCGCCGCCTGGTTCTATGGTCAGCACTGTTGGGCGCTATTTTGGTGGTTGCCGCAGATACCCTGGGTCGAGTGGCGATCGCACCCAGAGAAATTCCTTCGGGACTGGTCACGGCGATGATTGGCACCCCTTATTTCCTCTACCTACTCTGGAGCAGTAGAAGACGGGTAGTTTAACCAACCAACTTTTACTCGCGGATTGATCACTCAGGATTCCAAAACGTTAAGGTCTTGAATGCACTAAAATCTCGGTAGTTAAGCGTCCACAAGGGGTAATTGAGCTTTTGAGCATACATAATCACAGTTGCATCCTCTAAGCTGCCCTTCCAATTGGGAATTAAGGTAACTAGTGCTTGAACAGCTTCTAAATCAGTGCTGTTAATCGCAACTTCATGCAAGCTCTGCCGCATTGCTTTCAAAGCAGACTGAGCAATTGCCGGAGAGGTTTCGTAGAGCAGCCATTTATAGACTTCGTAAAGGATAGGGATGGGGGTAATTAGTTGAGTTGTGGTTTGCGCCAACTGGCTAAATCCCCTTTGTGCACTGGCATGAACGGGATCTTGGGCAGCAAATAAAGCAATGAGAGGTCCAGCATCCAGAACGAGTTGAGGCAGATTAATCACGGGAGGAAAGGATGGCTCACCTGATCTTCAGCTTGCTCAGCAGCAGAGTGAGTAGGGTGTTGGACAATACCGGAAAGGGATAATAACTGGGAAAGGTCTTTGGGAGCCAGTTTTCGTTCGAGCGCATCTTGCACCAAGCTGGATAGCGTTTCTTGGGGATGCTTATCCAAGTAAACATCAATCTGTTCTGAGAGATGAGCGGGAAGATAGATGGTATGGTTCATGGTTCAGTTAAAGTCAAGAAAATCACGCCTAGTGAAAGATGAGAGTTTAACCAGCCTACTCTAATCCCCTAATCATAAGGGTTCTACTAGAATCTGTTTAGCGAGTAATGCCCCCAATCCTAACTGTTGGTTGTTTAGAGCAACCACGACGGAACCACGCACAATACTACTAATAACCTCTAGTTCTGCTCCAGGGACGCAGCCATGCTTAGACAAATTAGAATCATCGATCGCAAGTGACAACTGGATGATTCGGACTTGGCTACCCACTGCCACTTGAGATCAGCGAGATTGTTGCTGAACAGGAGATCGTGAACCGTTAGAGCGAACTGTCCCATTGAGTTTGAAGATCGGACAATTCAACCCAACTGCCCTCAAAGCAGAGCAGCCGCTGCAAGCCTTCATTCATAAGCCTTCCAGCCTTAGCCTCTTTGCAATTAATTCTGGTTTGAGCGGATGCTTGCAGGTTTAACGGTTTATGATTGCAGGCCGCTCCCCTGGGGGAGAGCGAATCAACAGGCTCTTAGAACTCACTGCGTCAGTCCTGACTCTAAAAGCAGCATAAATGATGGGATAGATGGATCGCTACCAGGTGAACGAATAACCCACGCTAACGGTAATCCCCCTCGCAGCAGCATAGCTGAGGTCACTGGTTTGCAATTGAGAGACAACAGGGAAGTAAAAGGTATTCAAAAGATTTTCGACTCCAATGCGGAGGGTGCCTGAACCCAGCTTGACCTGAGCAATGTAGTCTAGCACCAGGTAGCTATTGACCTCACCAAAACCAAAGCCAGTGCCCACGGGGTTACGGTAACCAGAGTAAAGCAATTGCAAACGGTTACTCCAGGCTGAAGTAGTCTGATGGTTGACGTAGGCTGTTAGTTTCAGGGGGTTAATGTTGAAACCACTTAAGGGTGCATCAAAGGAGCCATCATTGTTGGTGTCGCGCTCTCCCTCAGCCCAACTAAGAGTTGCGCCGATCTGCCAAGCCGCCGTTGGTTGCACATCGACCGTCGCTTCCAGTCCATAAATTTTTTGTGGGTCTCGAATCACCGTGCCTGGAGCGGTAAAGGTGGTGCCTAAATTAGACTGATTGTAAAAGGCAGCCAAGGAAGCTTTGACTGTGTTCCAATTGCCACGGACACCAACCTCGTAATGATCGACTCGCTGCGGCTCTGGTCGGAGAGATGCCACTGCAAAACCCGCCGGTGCATTCCGCAGGGAAAGACCCACATCAGCCAAAGAAAACCCCTGAGCAAAGTTGGCAAACAGGTTCACCTGCTCTGATAAACGATAGGTCGTGCCCAGGTTAAACAGGGTAGCGTCATAGTCAAGATCACCCCCCTCAATCCGATCGCCTCGAATCGTCGTGAAATTGCTCACGTTGAGTCCTACCCGTTCATGGCGGATGCCACCGATGAGGTTCCAACGATCGTTAACGGCCCATTGCAACTGAGCAAATAACCCTAAATTATTCTGCTCAAAGGGAGGTGTCCAACTACGAATACCGTTGCGACGGAAGACTAATCCCTGACTGCTGGCAAACACAGCCGGATCAAAAATATCAACGGGTTGGGTTGTATCTTCAGTACTGTAATCCAGCCCCCATAACAACCTTAAATTTCGGTCGGCGGTGAGTGGGGTATCAATATCTAGACGGCTACCCAGACGTTGAGATTGCAGTTCCGACTGAAAGATGACGTTGCCTAGACTAGCGAAGCTACGGGCATCAAAAGGAAAAAACCGGGTTTTGTAATCTCGGTAGTAAAGTTGAGCATGCACCCGACTGTTGAACAGATTTTGATGAGTGTAATCTAGATTCAGCAATAAATTTTGGCTACCCTGGGGGTCTTCAAGGCTCAAGCCCCGTAATGCCCTTGCCTTTTGTCGCCCTGGCAGTCGAGCCACGATCGGGTCACTGGTAAAGTCCGTGAACTGGTTTTCATTCAAGTAGCTCACGGTGAACTGTAGTCGCTGGTCAGCGGTAAAGTTAAGCCCAGCTTTCGCTAACACGTTGTACTGGGTTGTGTCGGCAATGCCCCCTTGCCCGTTGGGATCGGGCGGGATGCGATCGCCTTGAGCATCAAAGAAGCCGCCTGTCTTAGCAAACCCTGCCCCAATGTAATAATCGAACTTACCTTGCGTCCCGGAAAAGGATTGCTGTAACCGATACCCCTGACTGCCATCCAAATTACTCAGAGCGGTATCTAAGCCAAGATCAGTCTGGGCGGTAAAGCCTGTGGTTGGCTTGCGGGTAATAACGTTAATGACCCCGCCCGTGGCTCCGTCTCCATAAATCGCAGTGGGTCCGCGCAGCACTTCAATGCGTTCAATCTGGTTGGGGTCGATCGTTTGCAAATCCCGAAAGACATTGCGACTCGTAGATTGCGGAATCCCATCAATCAGGACAATCACGCTGCGTCCCCGCAGGGATTGACCAAAGAGACTAATACTTTGAGAAGGGGGTGCAAATCCTGGAACCAGCTTGCCTAAAGTATCCGCTAAGTTGCGATTGAGAGTGCTTTGTTCTGCGATCTGCTCACGGGGAATGACCGTGATCGAACGGGGTACATTGGGCAACCGTTCCTCGGTGCGGGTGCCAGTGACGACAAGCTCTTCTTCCGCTTCAAGGTCTGGATTGAGGCTGTAGGCAAGTACTCCTGACCGCAGCGTGACTTCCGATGTCGGTAAAGTATTTCTTCCCACCACAGTGACTCGAAGCTGGGTCGGGTTCACCTGAACCACGCTCACCCTGGCAATATCATCCGTAGGATTATCAGCCTGAAACTCATTGCCCGCAGGCAGTGCTAAAACTGCATTGGGAATGTTGGCAACGAGCGCCTTGTCCTCGGTGGTGAACTGGGTGGCATCGATCGACAGGGGCTGAACGTTTGCTGTGTCTAAGATGATATCGAGTCCAGTTTCAGTGCGATCGATCCTTACCCCAGTCACCTGGATCAGAGTTGCCTTTTCCGAATCTTCGATCTGAGCCAACCATTGATCTACTGTGGTGGCAGGGCGTGGCACGTCTCTAAGTCGGGTTAGAAAGGTCGTCACGGCTGAAGCTGCCGTGGGTTTCTCTGTCGGGTTTAATGCTGACAGAGGCGGGTGAGAGGCTTCTACCTGAAGCGGTTGCAGGATCAGAAAAGGAAATCCGGTGGTCAGCAGTAACATCTGACCTAGTTGAGAAACTTTCACAGTATAACTCCAAAGCACACCATCGATCGGAACGCTGAACGGACACCTGAAACTAGGACAGTCAGGAAAAAGCTGCCCTTGAGCAGGAGACCGCCCATTGCTATATGAACTTAATTCTCAATAACGTTTCAAACGTTAGAATAATTGCAAGGCAAAGTCAAGCAACGCAAAGTCAAGCAGCAATGTTGTCCGCCGTAGACGAATTTGCTTTTTTCAGAAGATTTGAAACTCAAGCTAGCCCAGGATTGGCACAGGTATCAAACGCTAATTTTGAAATTAGCCTGCCTATCGATTGCCCTCGATACAAGCATCAGTCTCAGTCATTGCTGAAAACTACTTAGGATCGTGGATTAATTAACATGAAGTATCGCCCTTCTGTAGGGACTTTCCATGGAACGTCCCTACTACAGAAAGAACTGCACCTTATTCAATCCGTGTTTCCTATAGGCTGATCGGGAGATGGATGCACAAAAATGGGCACGTCCAGATCTAACGGAGAGGGGCTGGGGATAATACTTCACCTCGACTCCACCTGAGGGGTTGTGTCAAGAACCCTACTAGACGGTTCCCCGGAGTACGTAACCCACGCCACGAATGGTATGAATCAGGCGTTTTGGGGTGTCAGCCTCTAATTTAATGCGTAAGGCTCGAACATAAACCTCAATGATGTTCGATTCACCCACAAAGTCATACCCCCAAACCTGCTCCAAAATTTGATCACGAGTGAGAACCTGACGGGGATGGCGCATCAAAAATTCTAACAGGTCAAATTCTTTGGCGGTGAGTTGAATCAGTTGGCGATCGCGATAAACTTCACGAGTAATACAGTTTAGCGTCAGATCTTCAAATTCTAAGAGGTCGGGGCTTTCTGGGTGAGCGCGGCGCAAATGAGCCTTGACTCTTGCCAAGAGTTCCTCAATGCTGAAAGGCTTCGTGACGTAATCATCGGCTCCTGCGTTCAAGCCAGTAACGCGATCGGGAATCTCATCTTTGGCTGTCAGCATAATAATAGGTGCCAGCATTCCCGTTGCTCGCAGTCTCACACAAATGTCTAGTCCAGATATACCTGGCATCATCCAGTCCAAAATTAGCAGGTCAGGCTGCACTTCACGCGCTACACTCAAGCCCTCTATGCCATTGCTTGCGACCGTGACACGATAGCCCTCTAAGCTAAGTTCGGCTTCGACCAACTGCGCCAGCTTAGCATCATCTTCAAGCAGGAGAATGCGAGCAGTCATGATTGTGTTTGCCAAAGCGGTAAGGTGATCGTGAACAAGCTACCTTCGCCTAGTTTAGAACGCAGAGTAATGCGACCGTCCATGCCTTCGATCAGGCTCTTAGCGATCGCCAATCCTAACCCGGTGCCATCTCTCGATCGGGTCATAGATGCATCCACCCGATAAAACCGTTCAAAAATCCGCTGTTGGTGAGCCAGCGAAATGCCTATCCCGCGATCGCGCACATGAATGACTGCCTGCTGTTCGCTCTTTTCCAACACCAGATCAACCACCTGATCGGGCGCAGAATATTTGATGGCATTATCGACCAAGTTGATCAACACCTGTTGCAGGCGATCTTGGTCGGCACAGGCAATCACATCTTCAGCCGTTGCCAACACATGAATTTGTCGGTTGCTGACTTTCTGACTCATATGCGCCACTTCTACTACCAGCGTATTCAGCATCATTGGGGCCAGCCGGAAAGGGAGATTGCCGCTATCAACCCGGGCCAGATCAAGCAAATCTTGCAACATTCGACTCATGCGTTCGGCTTCCGCAGCGGCGGTTGCCACTGCCTGTTGTTGATGGGCACTGAGATTGTCTCCCCGCCGTAACAGACTTTGCAGATAGCCTGCAATCACAGCCAACGGGGTGCGGAGTTCATGGGAGACGTTCCCTACAAACTGGCGCTGCTGCTCCCACGAGCCGGATAACCGGACTAACATTTCATTAAAGACTTGTGCCAGTCCTAGAATTTCATCGGGGGCGCGAGCCAGTTCCAGTTTGGCACCGCTCAAATCATCCGCAGAAACCGCACTGGCAACCTGGCTCATGTGTTGCAGGGGCAGCATTGCGTTACGAATCCGGCGGGAGATCGCAATCACCAACAGCACAACTGCCATAAGGCTGACCAGAATGAGGCTATGGACTCCGGCGTTCAGCCGCATCTGATCATCTGTAATGTCTTTCAAAAGATACACCTGACCAAGAGGAGTGCCACTGATAGACAGGGGATTGCCACACAGCACGACATAGCGATCGCCAAAATGAAAGACCGTGGGTTGGGCTGGAATATCCGTTTTTGCCACCACATTAATCAAGTCAGGGGGAGGACTATTGATACCAGAGGAGCGAGACAAAATTTGTCCATTCGGACTGCGAACCCAAATCAACAATCCCCGTGTCGAAAGTTTATCGATCGTGCGTTCTACGCCTGTTTCAACCGCTCCCGTTTGGCGATAAAACTCAACCTGCTCTGGAAAATGCGCGGCAATGTATTCCAGGTTCTGCTTATGGGCAGAGATTAAGGTTTGCTCCATGAGCCAGCCCGCCCAAACTGCCACTCCACTCACCCCTAAAACCGCCAGTGCAGTTAACTCCAAGGTCAAGCGAAACTGTAGCGACGTGGGAAAAATTCGTCTAGGAAAGCGGTCGGTAACGGCACGCGACAAAAGGTGCATTTAAAGTTTGCCTGCAACGGAAACGTCTAAAAAACCTGAGCTGTATTGTGTTTAAGATCAAACTCAAACCGCTGATCGTAGTTCGTTTCACCATACACATTCAAGCTCAGGGTTGGTTGTTCTCCAAGGGCTTCCACCTGGTGAATTGCATCGGGCATCAAGCAGAGAAGGTCGCCGGGAGCCAGTAGGCGATCGCCTACTGGCTCAATGCAATCAGGAAATTCTGAAGTTGGGGCACGCTGCCAGAGGGTATTTTTCTCCTGTCCGCTGAGCAGTGCCACCACTCCCCAACTGCCATGATTGTGAATCGGCGATTGAACACCTGGTGCCCATGCCACCAACTGCACCGTTAGCGGAAAAAACGGTTCATCATACAACATGGATACCGCCCAGCCAGTTGCCAGATCAGGCTCCAAGGGCACCATCTGCAACCAGTCAGAACTGGTCAACAGTTTGCGAACCAGTGGGCAAATGGACTGAAGCCGCAGTTGATCAGCGGAAATCGTCGTTAGGATGTCTTCCAAATCAGTGAGAAAGCGATAGAGCCGATAAGGTTGGGGCAAATTCTCAGGCTGACTGATGACTTCCCAAGCCTTGCATTGTCCTTCATTAGTTACAAACCAGTTTTGTTCGGTCATAGAAGCTGTATGAATTTCTTCAATAAGGGTGCTGCTGACAGGTGGGCGGGAGTGGGGTGCCTGCATCAGCAGCCTGCTTCGTAACCTTGCTACGCTCCTACACACAAGATCTGGTCTTTAGGTGATTGCTTGCTGATGCTCAGATGAATTTTTGCTGAAAATGCAACCCTCATCTGAGCCGTAGAGCCTTGCAGCCTTCTCCAACTCAGAGCATTCTCAGATTTTATTCAGTATCCATCGAATCTTCATCTACCACTCATTTTGCCGGAGTTCAATCTAAACGTTGGCAGTTTGTGTGAATAGAATCCCTGTTGTACCGACTTGAGCTTTAAGCTCAACTGCCTGTTGTTCTCATTACGATTTTTCAGAGGAATAAATGATATGAAGATTCGTTATTTTGCTACGCTTGCCGTCGTTTCACTGTTGAGTTTTGGAGCGATCGCAAGTTGTTCTAGTCCTAATACCTCTCAAACATCCGACAGCCCAAGTACCAAGGTGGCAGTCAACCCCTGTGCCTCTAAAGCCAACCCCTGTGCCGCGAAGGCTAAGTCTGTGGGCGCACCACTCGCCCAAGAACTCCACGGTAAGCCTGTTGTTGTTGATGTTTTTGCCACTTGGTGTGCCGCCTGCAAGAACATTGCTCCTACTGTGTCACAGCTAGAGAAAGACTATGAGGGCAAAGTGCATTTTGTTGTACTGGATGTGAGTGACAAATTGACGACCAGTCAAGCTGAGACCAAAGCAAAACAACTCGGACTCAGCCAATTTCTGGCAGCAAATAAAGCTCAAACGGGATCGCTAACCATTGTCGATCCAGCCACTGGCAACATCCTGGCACAACACCGCAATAATGCGAATTTGGCTGATTATAAAACAGTTCTGGACAAGGCTTTGACTCAATAGGCTGGTGAGCCAGTTATGGACAGGAAGGGGGGGGTGCGATCGCTCGTTCCCCCCTTCAAGCAAAGAACCCACTTGGCAAAACTCATGTTTTGGTATCAGGAGACTGCATGACTCAACCGCCTCAAGCTTCCACGGAAAGCAAGCCTTTTCGACCATTGGAGCGGTTCAAAAGCTCCAAAAAATGGCTCATTTATCTGGGCTTAGGTCTCCTGGCTCTGGTTCTCGTTCTCACCTTGGGGCCCCTGCTGAGCCACCCGATCGAGCGCGTTATTTCGATCGTCGAAAACCGCTACCAGCAATGGTTTGATCAACAAGATACGGCAAATCCCGTGGTGTTGTTACCTCTGGCATTTCTTGGCGGGGTGCTTGCCAGTGTATCGCCCTGCATTCTGGCATTGTTGCCCGTCAACCTCAGTTACATTGGCACCTTAAAAATCAAATCTCGGTGGGATGCATTCACAAAAGCGAGCTTGTTTGTGTTGGGAGCCGTCACGATTTTGAGCCTGTTTGGCTTAGTTTCCTCCTTCGCTGGAGCCGTGATGGTCGAATATCGGGGCTATATCAATATCGTCGTAGGTTTGATCATGGCGGTGATGAGTCTGTGGTTATTGGGAATCGTCAAAATCCCCCTACCCCAGATGAATGTGAATCTGCCTCAAGCCGGTCCCTATGGCGTTGGCTTAACTTTTGCCCTTGTGAGTTCTCCCTGCGCTAGCCCGGTTCTGTTTGCAGTGCTGGCGGCTGCCGCTGCGACAGGTTCTCAAGTTCTCGGCACCTTAACGATGGTCAGCTATGCTCTCGGCTACACCCTCTTGATTTTTCTGGCAAGTTTGTTCACCGCCTTTGCTAAGCAAAGTAAGCAATTGTTGAAACATTCCGAGGGTATTATTCGCTTCGGCAGTGTAGCGCTTATGATCACGGGTGTTTACTACCTGATTCAGGGTACCCGATGGTTCATGGGAGGCTAGGGACTTGTTAAGGAATAACTTATGGTTTCACTTCCTTCACTCTGACGTGCAACTTGCGCCATGTCCGTCGTTTATCTACCCCATAAGTTCAGTCTTAGCTAGGTTATACTACTTACTTATATTGATATTGATCGGGTGCATTGCTTCAAGTCACTGAAAAAGCATCGTTGAAGATGCTCTTAGGATCTTGTTCAGCCCTCTCATTCCTGAAATTTTCATGGCTACTAACCAGCACAATCTTGCTCAAACTTACTGCAACGTGATGGAGTCACTCGTTGTAGAAGAGGTGGAAAAGCAGTTTCAGCGACTGTCTGCCAAAGTCGTCGATTATGTAAACAAGGCAGAGGTGATTGCCTTTGCCCTGAATCGCCTGCCAGCGCTCTATGCTACCAGTGAGAAAGGCTTAGAGCAGCAACGGCTCCGGGCGCATAAAGAACTGCATACCCAGGTCATTGCTGCGGTACGGCAGGCGATCGCGGCAGTCCAGCGAGATCCACTGCGAGCCGTAGTGCCTCTAAAAATTAATGGTGATCAAGAGTCACAGCTTGGTCTTCAAGCGTTACAAGAATTGTTGGGTCAGAAGGAGCTTTCCTGGCGCAACGTGGCAGATGCAGTCGAAAATGCCCTGATCCGCACGGCTCGGGGAGAAGTTACCTGGCGAAAACGAGGCAATGCAGCAGCGCAACGTAACGAATGGCAAGACAGCCGCTATTACCTGTAGATCGATCGCCTGTAGATCGATTATCTGTGGCGGTCGGCTGATGCACTACAGCCAGCAGTTTGGCAGTGTTCTGTTGGTGGTTTCGCTTGGGCTGATTGGAGTCGGTTCGGGTCTAGCTGTCAATACCAGCGCTCAGACGATCGAGACGGATGCGCCACCTAAACCAGGCTTAACGTTGAAGCCCGACCTGGAACCCTTAGATCTAGAAGCACTGGCACCCGGAAACACGCCCGATTTCGTGGTAACTGCCAACACAATCTCGCTCACACAGCTAACGGTGCCTAGCCTCTGGTGGCTCCGAGATCAGCTTGCTGACCAGGAGACTTACGGCAATAACTTGCTGGAGAACTGGTTAGCGTATCCCAACAATGGTCGTCCTGGTCGGGTGGATTTGGTGGTGAATCGCCAGCTATGGAGTTTGCTAGACTACCTCGATCGCTATGCGTTCATCCACCGTTTTGGCAAGACGGCTCGCGACTATGGCTACAATGTGCGCGTTTTTGATGGACAGGCAACGTTGGTTGGCGCATCCACTTGCGATTTCAGCACCATTAACCTTGATTTGCAAAACCGCCCCTTGTCTGAGCGTCCAGCAGATGTTGACCCTACTGCACCCGATGCGTCACCACCGCCTGCTCCAGCCGATACGATCGCCTGTAGCATCCTGCTTGACTCCGCTGGTAGAGGAGGGTTACGAGGTGGCTCTAGCCGCTTACCTGGCGCAGGCGCTGCCAAAGCGCTTGATACTGCAAGACCGTAGCGCGATCGAGGGGCTTGAGGAACTCGCTTGCTGCCTGGGTCGTAGCATCGGGTAACAGCACAGGATTTTGTTGCAACTCGATCAGCAGGTTGGCGACTGGCGTTGTCAACACCACTGGCGAGATGGCTCGACTCAGCAGCGAGAGTTGACTGGCAATGTCTGGTCGCCAGCAAAAACTAAGCCAATCCGCTACAAGTGAGGGCATCGCAGCCGTTGCGACGGCTGGACGCACCCAGAGTTCTGCCCATAAAGCTGTGCCCGACTGAGGCACCACAACAGCCAGCGTCTGGTTGCGCTGGGTCAGCGGTAACAGATCGGTAGACCAGCCAACTGCTACCCAGGTGTCGCCCAGCAGCAACGGTTGCAGGTAAGCGTCAGAGCTGTAGAGCTTGACCTGTTGATGTAGTGCCGTTAGTTCAGCTTCCAGCGTTGGCACCGTCTCCAGGTTGGCAGTGTTGTAGGATTGCCCCAGTTTTTTGAGCGTTAACCCAATGACTTCACGCGGTTGATCAAGCAGAGAAATATGCCCCCGTAGATCCGATCGCCATAAGTCAGACCAGTCCGTTGGCGGTTGCAAGCCCTTCTCCTTAAAAAGATCCTGACGGTAGGCAATGACCGTGTGCCCCCCACGATAGGGTGCGCCCCAGATCTGCTGCTCGGTCGGCTTGGTAGCAGAAGCTCTTGTCGCGATCGCTTTCCAGGCTGGTGGTAATGCCTGCCATCCTGACAATGGCTTGAGGTCGAGTGGCTGAATCAACCCTTGCTCTACTGCCTTTTCCAGCCAATAATTGCCGATCGTCACCAGGTCAGGTATTGGCTTGGAGCGTTTGCCGATGAACGGCACCCAGCCAAAGCGATCGGATGCCGCTGCCGCTGCCTGCCCGTTGCGCGTCCATGCTTGCAACCCGTTAAAGGCTGATTGCAACTGTGGCTCGATCGCAATCTCCAGCGAACCAGCGATCGCCGCCTGCCGTAAGTGCTTGCGATACTCACCCACAATCTGAGGGGGAATCGAGCCATGCAACACTCGCAGGCTCAACGTTTGGCGATCCTGCCCAGAACAGCCCATGAGTAGCTGACTAAGGGCAACGCCGCCTACCCCTGCCAAAAAGGAGCGGCGGTTGATTAAAGCTGGGGAGTGTGAGCGATGGGAGGTATAGGTTGCAGTCATTTTATCAGTCAGACCCTAAGCAGGCTGTTTTCGCTCGACACCAAAGCCAACCAGGTCAATCACGCTAGGTGGTACATTTCCGTCCGGGCGTTGATAAGTAACAATGGTGCGGAGCCGCAGATCGGGAGCAATAATTCGCATTTGATCGACCGCACACGATCGCCGATAGTACGTTGTCATTTCTAGCGTCTGGCGAGTGGGCTGATAGGTAAAGCGTCCTGCGATCGCGCCTGCTTCAGAATAGCCTTCATCGCGCAGATAAAAACCCTGGATCGTTTCTCCTGCTGGCTCCGTCGTTACCTGAGCAGCCAGTGGTAGCGGTGGCAGATCCAAAAAGGGTGCGGCAAGGTAGCGATCGGGAACAAACAGCGCCTTCAGGCTCATCGAAACCTGCTCACCTTTTTCAGACCGGGTGTCAAACGCGATCGCAAAACCAGGGCAAAGCGTCTCATCCCTTGCCAGCGTCACCAGATCAAAAGACGGTGCTTGGGCAGTTGCTTTGTCCTGAGACAGAGAGAGCACTTTTTGCTTGTCGGCTGCCGTCAGAGGCGCAACGCGAAATTCGGTATAAGACCGCTCGACCTCACCGCGTAGTGTGGAGTGATACGTGCGTTCCGTTGTCCATAGCCCGGTACAAGTGACAAAAAAAGCTTGAAAACTTAGCATCTTACGCTGACAACCTGAGGTTAATTCTCTCTTTTCACCAAAATTTTTCAAGGCGTTTGTGACCGTTTGCGGCAACGCCAGCCGATACTTGCCTGAGGCGAACCAGCGCTAAAGCCGTATGCAAAGCCGCTCCTTTTTGCTCGTGATCAAACTCAACCTCAAGCGACAGGGCAGTCTGCATCGACAGTCAATAATGCAACTATAGCAAGCCGTTACAAGCGATGAGCGGCAATGTCGTCAGAAACGCGCCAGGAATCATGACTAAACCATCGATCGCCACTGCTGCTGTCGCTGAAAGAGTAGCGCGATCGTTCCTCTCAACGCTGGCTCAAGGCTGACTATCGTAGCTTTGCCGAAGGGATCGATCGCCCATATCAAATCACTGGCTGCTACAAGTTTAAATTCTTTGTTGTACAAACGTGACCTCAACGGCTGCTGCACGATCTGCTTCGATTGAGCAGCGCGTTAAGGTGTTAACCGCGTTTGATTCTCTACCGAAAGCGCAAAAAGCAACCGGGTTTGCGTCATCTCTTGCTCTATCTACCGCTGCGGCAAAAGCCTTTCACCTGGAGCAATCGCATTCGATTCCCATCCACAATGACTCCACTCAAACGTTAAATGATTCAGGAATAACGTCTCCTAATTGCCATTCACTCTTTAGAATGACGCTTAGCACGTTATGGCTATTGAGAGACTGAATGAATACACTGCAACAGCAGATTGATCTTATGAGCACGAAGGTTGATGGTTTATATCAGCTGATCGAGCAACTTAGCAGCAAGCTATCGGATGTTGCAGTCGAATGCAAGTTTGGAGCGACTCAGCTACAGCACCATCAAGGTGACGCAACCGTTCAGCATCAGTCTTACCAAACTTATGCAGGGCTTGGTTCTAGCATGGAACACAAAGATGTCTTGACCGATCGCAACGGGGTTGATTCGATGACCCATAACGGCGAGCGACAGCTTGCGCCTGAGGTGCAAGTGCAACGCCTGACTGCACAGCTAACCGCTGCTTACAATCGCATTGCGGCGTTAGAAGAGCAACTGCTGTCCAGACGGATTCATAGCTAGCCCACTCACAGGTAGCCACGTACATGAGCTAGTCCTCAGCCGCGCTAGCTACCTTATAATCATGCCCTTCGCCTTGGCTCATCTGCTGGTGATGTGCCAATGCTTCGATCGCCGCTAGCAGGTCAGCTTGATGCCAGTTTTGGTAGAGATAAGCCGCGATCGCACAACCGCCTGCACCAACGCCTTCTTTCACAAAGCCTTGCTCATACGCCCGTAGCGTCTCATAGCGCGATGATGTGAAGTTAAGCTGGGTCGCCAGCAAGGGTACATCACCCACTAGCTGCGCCAGTCCGACTGTATCGCCAGTGGGATCATCTGCCACCCAGCGAGTCGTGCCAACGACAACCTGATCGGGTCGCCACATCAAGTTGTGCGATCGCGCGATCGCCCGTGAGAGTGCGTAGACAGCCAGCATTTGGGTACCGCCTGCCAGTAGAACGCCGCCTGCACGACTCGCCGCGATCGCCATCCCTGCCACAACAATCTGCATGGGGTCGCCAACCGCCGCAACAAGCTGAAGCGGTGAGAAGGGAGTGCAGAGACCCGATCGCTGTAAGCCTGCTTGCACCAATGCCCACTTTTGACGGTGGTTACAAGTGGGATGGCTGCTGTTCACTTTGCCAGCGGCGGCGATCCCCAATCCCGTTAAAACGGCTAGAGCCGTCGTCGTACCACCCACAACGCATTCACCCAAAATTACGTAGCCAGCGCTTGCCGCTGCCAGCTTTGCCCCCCAGCGCAAACCCTGATGCAGTAAATGTTCCACGATCGACAACGGTAGCGCTTGCCCCTGACTGAGACAGCAGGCGGGAGTGCCACCCAGAGCGATCGCGGGTACGGCTGGAGGGATGGGTAACCCCGCATTGAAGAGAAACAACGGTAGCTGCTGTGCTGCCACGATCGCGCGTGAAATCAGTACAGGCGAGGCTCCGACCGTCAACGGTGGTAACGGATAGCTGGGAGACGGTTGCGCCCCGTGGTACAGAAACTCGCCATCCGCGATCGCGGTGGTCTGACGATCTTTGGGTGTCGCGCCTGCTGCCGAAATACCTGAGAGCAGACCCGTTGCTGTAAACCCCAACACACAGGCAAAAACAGGTCGCTGCCCTCGGTGTTGTTTTAACCAGTGGTTTCCCCGCTCTTCTTGGGTATAGACGCGAACAGGAAGAGAGGAAAGCGCAGAGCCACAGAGATGTGAAACAGCAGAAATTTGCTCCAGGCTTCCTCTATCTTCATCCCCCAGCCATTCATCCTTCATCCTTTAGCCTTTAGCCCTTATCCTCATCCCTCACTCTTACTCATAGTCCATCAACACCTGCACCCACTTCGGTGGTCTAGGAATCGGTGTACCCAGACGATCGAGCAGCAGCCATGCTGCAAGGTGAACAATAAAGAGATAAACCAGACTATTGAGCAGCACCATGACCACGATCGCAACCTGCACCAGTTCCAGGCTGGGCTGCGCTAAAAAACCAAACTTGATGAACAGCCATTCCACCAGGTCAGTTGTTTGCGTCGTAGCGTAGAGCCAGAGATCTTCACCCAACAGCAAGGAGACCAGCCAGATGCGAAAAAAGAAACCAAACGTACTGAGAAGACTGCCAACGCCGATCGAAAAAACCCATGGAGCGCCTCGGTGCCACAACACGCCCAACAACACGCCCAGCAACGCATAGGGCATGACAAAGAGAATGCTGCGTGCAGGACCCATCAGCACACTCAGCAGCAAGCCAGACACTAGGGCACCCATCCAGGCAGCGCGATTACCCCAGCGTAAATAGATGAGCGCGATCGGAATCGAGAAAAAGAGCCGCAACAGAGGGCCGATCGGAAAGTAATAGTTCACCAGGTAAACCAAACTCGCCGCACTTGCCAGAAATGCTGTTTCTACCATCATCAGCGGCACGCCTGGATCGACCGTCCGTGGCACCCTGAGACGACGCTGCCCAAACATCTTTGTGTCTAAGGGGTCATCAGCTTCTAGCGCTTCCAGAGGGCGCGACAGTTCAGCCTCTACCTCTAGCCAGGATGCTTCAGCAGCAGCAGCTTCACCCTGAGTGACGTTTGTTGGGTCAAGTGCCGGGTCGCCAGTCTGCCTGGATGCGTTGTCTTCAGACGAATCAGTCATGCAGTCTTAGAAAAGGTAGCAGCTTTACTCTAAAGCTAAAATCGCGATCGTAGTTCACTCGCCTTTGGACTTTCGCCCTTGATTCCCTCACCCATCACCAAAAAGCGATCGCTCATCCCCATCAAAAAGGTCGTGTAAGCCGTTAATGTGTTAAGCCGTTGATTAGAGCTAAAGACTCTTTACAGCTAGCGTTAAACACAAACCAACGCCTCATACGTGCGCTTCCGCCTCGCCCTGCACCACCAAAACCGAACAGTGGGCATGATGGACGGCATAGTTACTCACGCTACCCAACAGCGCTTCCGAGAAACCCTTACGCCCTCGCCGCCCTACTACTAGCAGATCAGCATCCCATTCTTGAGCGATCGTGCAGAGCACTTTTTCAATATCACCGGGCTGGAATACGGTCTCTGTTTGCACACCCTTTGCCTGCGCTGCCTCACGGTAACGCTCCAGTGCCGTTTGCAAAGCCTCCGTGTGGTGTTCAAAATTAACTTGCTGGGCTTGATAATTACTGTTAATAAGACCAACGTTGAACGATCCCATCTCGGCTGGAAAAGGCGTGGGTGAAATCATGAGATCTTCACTGATGCCGCTAAAGAGTAGTAATTGTGCCTTTGTTGCTTCAGCGAGAGCAACTGCCCGTTCAAAGACAGCGTTGCTGAGTGAAGAGTCGTCAAGCGCAACCACAATTTTATGAAAACTCATCTTGGTTTCTCCATTCGCCCGATACCTCTATTTTACAAGGCTGCTAGAGAGGGATCAGCTTAAGGTGGCACCTGACGCTGTAAAAACCCGTAACGCTTTCAACTTGCAACCAAGATAGTTGAGCAAACGGCGCATACTTTGAGGATGCAGAACTGCCCACAGGTTAGTACTCAAACAAACGCTGCCTAGTACCAGCAGCACAAACGTCGGTAGCATCACGACACCAACGACAAACCAGGTCAGGACGTGTAGCACCATCAACAACGCAACCAAACTTGCCAGCGCAAACGCTTGCCAGATCTGAGCGATCGGACGTTTTAGCCTAACATAAGCGATCGTTTGCAAGGTAGACAGCAGATTTGCAGGTACTAAAAAGGCGCAGATAGCAACGCAGTGCGTATGGGAAAACTCAAGCAAAGGACTGGAATCAAGCATTAGTTCGGTGAAGTAAGTTCAACAATAAGCCCTGCGTTCACTATGTGTAACTCAGATAGGAGTAAGTCCCGACAAAACGATAGAAATCTCAAGATTCGCTTAACGAATGACAAACGTACGTAGATAGCCCTAACGACTTGTAGGAAAGGGTTTGGGACTCTGCTTCAAGGCAGAGCGTTGTACCGTTTGGCAGAGCGCCCCTGCCAAAGCCCTTGCCTCAAAACCATCCCTAGTTTATGACGTACAGCGACTCAGACGGTGCGCCTCTAAATTCAGCTTTACACCCGCTCAACCCATGCAAACGACTGAAACGCAACGTCGATCGCCCAGCCTGCTCGACCTTTTAACCCGTCAAACTGCCTCCACTTTCATTCACCTTTACCAAAAACAGCTTTCTCCCCATAAAGGGTTTTCCTGCGCGTATCGTGTGTTGCATTGCAGTGAATCCTGCTCTCAGTACACAAAGCGCGCCATTTCCGAGCTTGGCATTGGTCAGGCGCTACCCCTTATTCAGCAACGCTTTCAGGCGTGTAAGGCAGCAAACCAAACGCTCAAAACAAACTGCTATCAGGTAAGGGCGCGGCAGGAAGCGTTACGCCAACCCTGGATGGCAATTGAAGACGAGCCTCTTGATGAAGCACCGATCGAGCAACCCGAAGAGAACGCTAACCCCCAGAAAGAACGATCGCAGCAACCAGGTCAGGGCATTGGCGGCAGTTTGAGAAAGCCACCGCTTGCCAGTACGAATCATGCCAACAACACGACCGATCAGAATACCTGCTCGAACTGGAACTGTGATGGGCTGGACTGTGTAAGCTTAAGCTGCGACGAGATCGACTGTTTCAGCGCTGATTGTAGCGGCATGGACTGCGGCACTGCCGATTGCAATAACCTGGATTGCGGCAGTTGTGACTTTGGTAGCTGTGACTGTGGTTTCTAGAAAGGGAGTAGGAAGGTAAAAGCGAAATGTAGGAGCCAGCGGTCAGTGGTCAAAACTAATTCACTCCTCTCCCCTCACTCCTCTCCCCTCACTCCTCTCCTTCACCCGATCGCCGCTTCTCCCTGCTGATACAGCGCCCGTGCATAGTCTGTCCATGCGCCCTGTCCCCAATAGCGGAAGCAGCTTGTTTGCAGCAGCAGGTTGTAGAGCAACCCTTTGCGGTAATGGGATGTGCGTGTGAGCGGTTCAGCAGCAGCATCCTGTGCCTGCAAGAGCGGATCGAAGGTTTGGTGAAAGTGAGCGCTGAGTTGATTCATAGGTGTCAGCACGTTGTCGTAGTCTTTGACCCAGCTACGATCGTTCGTCCACGACGAGCCTTCCATATGAAAGTTAGAGTTTTCTTGCTTGATCGCCACGATCGCCGCTTCGACTGCTTCAGGTGTTGCCTGATCGGGTGAGACACGCTGCCAGATCTGGTGTTGCGCGATCGCCTGACAGGTGGGATAGTCCTCCGTTTTCACGCCTGCGGCTTCCAGCAATTCCAGATATTCCGTCCCATTGACACCAACGACACCAGACTTGCCGCCATTTTCTGCCATCTGATACCAGGCTTGCTTAAAAGCAGGCGGAAACTCATTCATCATCACGCCACCGTTTTCGCCATCGCCAATTTGCGAGACGATCGGGGGAATGGAGATGCCGTTGAGCGATCGACGTGACAGCGTTTTTGCTTCGTAATACGGCTGCATCTGCGCCACCAGTTTCGTATCCGAACCCTGCGTTTTGATTAGCACCGTGATACTGACTGTTTCCCCATGCGAATTGCGGGCAATCAGTTGGTGCGGCAAATGCTTATCGGGCAGCGGTTCGCCCGTGAGCGTTTCAACGGAATGTTCCTGCACCAGCAGCCAGCGATAGCCGCATTCTTTCAGTGCTTTAACGAAGGCGTAGAGTGTATCAGGTTGATTTGGCAAATGCATTTCTGGCGGCGAAAAGCCTTTGACTCGCGCCAAAGCCTCCCAACCAAACACTGCTGCAAAGTAGTGCTGCCACGCCTGAATGTGCAGCTTGATGTCAGGAATGGGCGTTGAGGGCACTACAGAATGGCTCCACATGGTGCCTAACCACTCCACGTAGGGCTGATAAGTGGAATCGCAGGTAATGCGCTTCAGGTTATCGAGCACGTCGCCGCGCCCCATTTGCCGCAGTCCCCACAGCAGATTGCCCGAGTAGTCCAGCATGACGCGGGGATTGCAGCCGTTGGCGACCAGTTCGGGGATAAAGTCTCCCATGCGGGAATAGCACCAGGAAAAGACACCCGCGTTGTGGTTGTCGCCCTCACCCGAATGCTCAAACATATATTGCAGATGTCCGATCGGCGCTCCATTGTAGCCAGCAGGAACGGTCGGCTGGTGCATATGCAGGGCGATCGCAAACCCTGCCGTAAGATCATCCAACCGTAGATTTGTCGTTGGTAGAAAAACGGAATGCTGCTCACTCGTCACTGCCTGTACATCTGCCTCCCAACCTGAGATGTTAGGCAAGTCATCAATCAATTCAGGAATCGGCGCTGGACTGGTTGTAAGCGTGGAGGAAACCATAGGAAGCCTTGAGGTAAGTGGACTCACGATCCCAATACTTCACCCTACACCGCTCATCCAGTTTAACCAACCCCAAACCATCACCTTCTAAACAGTTTTAGCCGTCAAACGGCTGCCGAGTTTTCTGACAAAACATGAGCTGCAATGAGTTTTGCCCAACGTTGATAAGCTGCACCGTTCAAGTGAATGCCGTCCGTTGTGTACTGAGCATCTAATTGACCATGAGCATCAGTAAAATGAGACAACAAGTCAATGTACGGGTACGAAAACTCGCTCGCCAATATCTGAAGCTGGCTGTTTAATTCGCTAATGCTGCTATTAGTTGCCTGCCCAAAGAAAAGGCTGGAATTAATGGGTAGAACGCTTTGAATGAAGACGTGAGTCTGCGGCGAAAGGTCACGGATACGGGTCAGAATTTCTCTATAAGTTTGCGTGATTTCAGTTAGCGATCGCCCTAGATTGGACAGATCGTTCACGCCAATCATCAAGAATATCTTTTGCGGTTGGGGTGTGATGATGTCAGACAGTCGATCAAGCACACCGATCGTTGTGTCGCTAGAGATGCCCCGATTCTTAATAATGGGATGTCCGAATAACTCTGCCCACTCCCCTTCATCCGTAATGCTGTCTCCGAGAAAAATGATGTCAGATGAATGAATCGGCAACAAAGAAAGTTGGCTTTTACGGTGATCGTAATAGGGGGAAATAAAGAACGTTCCCTGAATATTTTTGATGCCGAACTTTCTCAGTAGTTGTAGCCTCGTTGCCAGGTACGATAAACCACCACGCTTGAAGATAAACCAAACGCTGAATGAAATAAAAAGAGCATTTAAGCAAACGGAAAGCCCCAACCAGGCTTGAATCGTTTGGTTCATAGGCAAATCCTTCGCTTAATCAAAAAGTAGTAAATTATCTCAATAAACTTCAAACGCTAGAAAGATAGAGCCTTTTCACTACTGTGATGAGGCGATCACCTCTTTGTCTCAAACATTCTGCTCATCGGCAGTTACTCGTTAAGCTTAAAGGTACTAGTACCCTTTGCATTATCACTAGGATCTCTCGTCCGCTTACTCCAACGTGTTGTTAAACCGGGCTTGCAGGATAGGCTCACAACTTCTCTACCGCTTTCCGCCTGCTGCTTTTGTAAATCAGCAAAGATAGCTTTCAAATCATGATTAAATGAACGAGAATATTCTTCACGATTTCTGTGAATTTCTTCTACAATCTCATCTTGAAACATTATCAACCTCCAAGAAGCTCATAGGGTGTACAAAGAATTGGCAACTCGTAACCAAAATCAAGGCTGTTCTCCGCTAATTTTCTTTGAATTTGAGCATTGGCAATGTGCTTACAATTCCAAGTCAGGAGGTAATCCATGCCGTGAACAGTTGCAACTGCAATGTGAACAGCATCAACATTAGCTTTTACGGGAAGATTACTACGTCCTAAAAATTGCTCTGCTAAATCAAGTACAGACTGGTTCAAGTCTAGTAACGAAAGGTTGCCAAGAATTTCTAGTCGTTGAGCTGCAATTGCAGTATCTCCTTGAGAGGTTTCTTGCATAACTGCTTGAGAGGCGTAAAGTTGGAAATCATTGCGACGAGTGTCCCACCACTCTCTAGTTAACTCAATATTGGCAGCGACGATCAGATCTCTACTTGTTCGGGCTGTCAAGTAGCCTAGAATACTGGTTTCAATGTAAACGGTCTCACTCATATCCGCTCAATTGCGGTCTAACTACGACTTTGCTTTTGCTTCGAGGTTTTCCAAGCGGCTTCTCAATTCTTGGTTTGCTTGTTTCAGTTGATCCAGTTCTTCGCGGAGTTGTTTAACAGCTTTGTCTGAGCCAACATTCTTTTGAACACGCTGGACGGCTTCTTCGGCAATGCGGCGGACGCGACCATCGGGGGTTTGATCGGCGAGTGCCTGGAGAATGCCGATCGCTCGTGCTGTTTCCATTTGTCCTAGCGCGATGACGACTGATACCTGTGTCAGGAAGAAGGTTTCGCGCGATAGCTCTTGGAGTCGATCGAGAATCCGTTCTAGACTACTATTGGTTTGTCCAGTCGAGACGACACCAAGCGCGCGGATGGCAGCAAGACGAAGCGCTTGAGGTATACCGGGAGCCGTGTATTCCAGAATGAGATTCAGAGCCTCTTCAGATGTTTTCATCTGGCTGAGGGCACCGATCGCCCCCGATCGCACCACTTCATTCCAGCCCTGCCGTTCTCTTAATACCGACTTCAGCAGCTTCAGCACTTTCTCTTCTTTCGATTCACCCAGGCTACCCGTAACAATGCTACCCAGCCCACGAATCGCGGCAGCTTCCACGTAGTAGCTGGGATCGCCGTGTTCAGCGATCGGTTTAAGCGCTTTATAGCTCTCGCGGGTCTTGATGGTTGACAGTGCTTCCACCGTTGCCCGTCGCACTCGCGCATCCGCATCCTTAAGTCCAACAGTCAAGCCTTCCAATGCCTGGTCTAGCTTAATCGTTGCAAGGTTTTTGGCAATTTCAAAGCGCACACCCCAGAAAGGCTCCTGCTGGAGTGAGTCATTCAGGGCATTGACTGCTTCCAGCCCCCCTTTCTTCGCCAGCATTTCGGCAGCGACAATGCGCGACAGCGGATCGGGATCAGCCTTTAGCTGCACTTTGAGTTCGGGCAGCGGATACTCTAGCACCACCGTTTTCAGAATGTGATTACCCACGTCAAAGCTCACAAAATCTGGCTTTTTCTCTAGTGGGAAGTAGAAGGATTGCTCTTTCTCATGAATGCGGACGGGGAAGGTGGTGAGGTGTGAGGTGTAAGGTGTGAGGTGTGAATTGTTTTCTGACCCCTCTCTCCTCTCCCCTCTCTCCTCTCCCAAATACCCAAACCCGATCGGCACCTTTAAATCAAACAACTCACTCTGACTGCCGTTACCTTCTTTCGCCTGGGTTTGAGTAACGGTGACTTTCGCGAGGTTGCTGTCGTTGTCCCAGGAGTAGGCAACCTTGTAGTCGGGGTGTCCACCACGGTAGACATATTGATCGAAGAGGAAGAGTAGGTTGCGTCCGCTGGCTTTTTCGATCGCCCTGAGCAAGTCGATCGTTTCCACAGTCTTGTGGGCGTTGTCGTTGACGAAGGTGGCGACCGCTTTCCAGAACAGGTCATCGCCTAACTCGGCGCGGATCATGTGATAGACGCAGGCACCTTTTTCGTAGAGGTGGCGATCGTAGAGTTCGATCGCTTCTCGGTAGACATGAGTGACGATCGGACGACGATAGCGCGAACTGTCCTCATCCAAATAGTTACGGGCTTCATTGAGGCGGTAATAGGCGGCATCTTCGGCACCGTACTCGTGATCCGTCCACATAATTTCCGAATAGGATGCCATGCCTTCCTTCAACCAGGCGTGTGACCAGTGCTTGATCACCACTAGATCGCCAAACCACTGGTGGGCGAGTTCGTGAGCTACCAGGCTTTCAGTGCCCCGGTTGTCGAGGGCTGCCCGTTCATCCAGCAGGCAGCGATCGGTCAGCAGCGTAGTGGATGTGTTCTCCATGCCACCGAAAATAAAATCGTCTACGCAGACCTGCGCGTACTTAGGGTAGGGATAGGAATAGCCGTACTTTTCGCTAAAGAACTCAATCATGCGGGGCGTTTTGCCCATGCTGATACGGGCTTCCTGCTCTTTGCCCTTTTCCACATAGTAGGTGACGGGTTTGCCGTTCCACTCGTCTTGCAATTCGGCAAAATCACCGACTGCCAGCGTCATGAGGTAGGTGGGATGCACCTGCTTTTGGTGCCAGTGATAGATTTTGTCATCCCCATCGGCTTCCGTCTTCACCAATTCGCCATTAGAAATCGCCATGAGTTGCTTCGGTACGCGCACTCGGATTTCGGATGTTGCTAGTTGCCCTGGGTAGTCAAAGCAGGGAAACCAGAAACGTGAGTCTTCGTCTTCGCCCTGAGTCCACACCTGTACGGGTTTGTCAGGATAATGCTTGTCGGGCGCGATAAAGTAGATGCCGCGCTGGGGCTTGTTGACCCGGTAGGCGATCGCCACTTCGATCGCTTCTCCGATCGTCGTCGTTGGCTCTAGCTGAATGTGTAATAGTTCCCCGTCGTAGTCAAACGCCTGTTTGGTTTCGCCAATGTGAACCGATTCGATCTGCAAATTCACGGCATCCAGCGTCAGGCGATCGATGCCATCGCGCACTGGGCTGAGACGAATGGTACAGGTGCCTTGATAGCTTTGATTCGGAATATCAAGCGCTAGATCCAGAAAAATATGCTCGACCTGTCCGGGGCGATCGGGGTTGTAGTGAGGTTTCGCGCCGGGTAGCTCAAAGGACTTGTGGCTATTTTCAGAATCAAGAAAAACCTGTGACATAGATGTAAGATGCTCTGCAAAGCTGAGAAAGAATGCTGGGGAAGCTTTTTTAGTCTAATTTGACTGCAAATGCTGTTCTTTTCAGCGTAACGTGTATCTTGACCTGTGATGTAGCTAATGTGCGTAAATAGGCTATGTGCGTTGCAATCCTTCTTTCACGCTTATGGCTGCTACAAGTGTTTCTTCCCATCTGGCTTCGCGTTTAATTAACGGCATTCTGGCGATTAAACCGCTGGCAAACCTGGCAAAACGTCAGGCGCGTCAGATGATGATTAAACGGGCAGAGTCGATCGGGGTCTACTGGACAAAAGAAGTAGAGGCGCTGCGATCGCGGTCTTGGGACAATGATTTAGCACAGGTGCAAGTGCCCGACCTGACCTATCCAGATTATTATGTAACGTCATTTCACGCCTATGAAGAAGGCAATTTGGGTTGGCATCCCGCGTTGGAAGTCGAAGTTGCAGCCCATGCAGCCCATGCCCGTATCTGGAAAGATGCTGGAGCGAAAGGGGATGCTCAACTGCGCCAAAGCTACCACGATGCTTTAAAGGCTCAATTGCCCACAACGCCGACTGCTATTTTAGACATTGGTTGTAGTGTTGGCATGAGCACGTTCGCACTGCAAAACGCTTTTCCTGACGCGCAGGTAACGGGCTTGGACTTGTCGCCGTACTTTTTGGCAGTGGCGAAGTTTCGGGGGGATGTGAGGGGAGAGGAGAGAGGGGAGAGGAGAGAGGACGCAGGAGGCAGAGGGCAAAAGGCAGAAGGAGACTTATTACTAACAACTAATAACCAAAAACTAGCAACTTCTTCCCACCCCTCACCCTTCACCCCTCACCTCTCACCCTCCTGGCTTCACGCTGCCGCTGAATCGACGGGCCTACCCGATGCATCCTTTGATCTCGTTTCTGCTTGCTTGCTGTTCCACGAGTTGCCGCAAAGTGCCGCTATTAACATCATTCGGGAAGCGCGTCGTCTATTGCGACCCAGTGGTCATCTCGCCATTATGGACATGAACCCCAAATCGGAGATCTTTGCGAAGATGCCGCCCTATGTGAAGACGCTGTTGAAAAGCACGGAACCGTATTTGGATGAATACTTTTCGCTGGATCTTGAGGAAATGATCGCCGCTGCTGGTTTTACTCAACCGACCGTCACGTTTAACAGTCCACGCCATCGCTCGATCGTCGCTCAAGTCCAATGAGATTTCCTTGATAAAGAGAAGGACAATAGTTGCTACATTTTGGACGAACAATTTGAGCGCCAGAAAGTTCGATGATTCATGTTTTAACTGATGAAGTCTCACTCGCTGGGCTTTTCCAGCTTTTGGAAGAAACAAGAGTTGAAACCGTTCGAGATGGTTTATATGAAGTCTTTTTTACCAATCTGCTACCATCACGACGATTGATTTACCCTTGCGATTATGAGATTGAACCAGAACTAACTACGGCTCTGGCAAGGACGATGGAAGTTGTTCAGGACACTGGATGCTATGTCGATGTCCTTTACAGATGGGAGTACACGAATCGGCTAGTACATTAGGGCGAAAGTTAAGATACCATTTCAGGGTTCAGTGAGTGGAGGCAGGAAATGTGCCCCGACTAGCGCCAAAAGTTTTGAGGTTAGAGCTAGAGGAGCGCCAGCAACTGCAAGGGTTGCTCAATCGTCAT